>NZ_JAELTL010000011.1:0-122150 GCF_016428815.1 Serratia sp. ASV30
GCGAAGCGCGTTATACATGCCCGCGGTGGTGGCAGGCCAATACAATGTAGTGGTTAAGGACTTGATAGAAAGGCTGAAGTTACGCGGAAAGACGGGCAAAGAGAGAGTCTGTGCAGCGATGCGCAAATTACTGCAACTGGCTTATGGCGTGGTGAAATCAGGAAAGACATTTAATGCGGAAATACCGCTTGCCGGATAACCGACAAGACGGTATCTCTCCCACAGGGAGAGGGGACCGATCGAGTTCGTTGATCGCTTGACGTAATACCTTACCTTTCTTGTTCTTACACCCTACTTTCCGAAGTCGCACAAGCTAATCAAGACCTCCGGACAGCTCCCTCTCCCTGTGGGAAAGCGGACCGATCGAGTTCGTTGATCGCTTGACGTAATACCTTACCGTTCTTGTTCTTACCCCCTACTTTCCGAAGTCGTACAAGCAAATCAAGACCTCCGGACAGCCCCCTCTCCCTGTGGGAAAGCGGACCGATCGAGTTCGTTGATCGCTTGACGTAATACCTTACCGTCCTTGTTCTTACACCCTTCTTTCCGAAGTCGTACAAGCAAATCAAGACCTCCGGACAGCTCCCTCTCCCTGTGGGAAAGAGGACCGATCGAGTTCGTTGATCGCTTGAGGTAATACCTTACCGTTTTTGTTCTTACCCCCTACTTTCCGAAGTCGTACAAGCTAATCAAGACCTCCGGACAGCTCCCTCTCCCTGTGGGAGAGGGTTGGGGTGAGGGAAAACATCGATCATCGAAACGCCAGAAAATTTATCCCACACTCGCCTCATTCGACGAAAAATTAGATATTATTCAATTTTTACCGCTTAAAATTGAACATCCACTAATTTTAACACCCCACCCCAAGACTATTTTTCAGCGTAACGCTAAATCGCTTGCATACACCTCAGCTTTTGACGCATTTTCATTATCAGAAGGCAGCAAAGCCGCACCGTTGACTTTACATGCAGGCGCGCTGTACATCACATCACCGCCATAAAATGTCGTTAGGAGAGTTTGTATGTGTTCTATTTTCGGTGTGCTCGATCTGAAGTCCGATCCGGTTGAACTGCGTAAAAGAGCGTTGGAACTGTCGCGCCTGATGCGCCATCGCGGCCCAGACTGGTCCGGCGTTTACGCCAGCGATAAAGCCATTCTGGTTCACGAGCGCCTGTCGATTGTTGACGTGAATAACGGTGCCCAACCGCTGTACAACGCTGCGCACACCCACGTATTGGCGGTTAACGGTGAAATTTATAACCATCAGGCCCTGCGTCAGCAGTTGGGTGAGCATTATCAATTCCAGACCGGCTCCGACTGCGAAGTGATCCTGGCGCTGTATCAGGAAAAAGGCCCGAACTTCCTGGACGATCTGCAAGGTATGTTCGCCTTTGCCCTATACGACACGGAAAAAGACGCTCACCTGATTGGCCGCGACCACCTCGGCATCATCCCGCTGTATATGGGGCACGATGAGCACGGCAACCTGTATGTCGCTTCTGAGATGAAGGCACTGGTGCCGGTCTGCCGCAGCATTAAAGAGTTCCCGGCGGGCAGCTACCTGTGGAGCCAGGACGGTGAAATCCGCGAATACTACCAGCGTGACTGGTTCGACTATGACAACGTCAAAGACAACGTCACCGATGCCAACGCCCTGCGCAACGCACTGGAAGAATCGGTCAAAAGCCACCTGATGTCGGACGTGCCTTACGGCGTGTTGCTCTCGGGCGGGCTGGATTCCTCGGTGATCTCTGCCATCACCAAAAAATATGCCGCACGCCGGGTAGAAGATGATGAGCGCAGTGAAGCCTGGTGGCCACAGCTGCACTCCTTCGCCGTCGGGCTGGAAGGTTCCCCGGATCTGCGTGCGGCTCAAGAGGTCGCTAACCACCTTGGCACCGTCCACCATGAAATCCACTTCACGGTGCAGGAAGGCCTGGATGCCATCCGCGATGTGATCTACCACATCGAAACTTACGATGTCACCACCATACGCGCCTCCACGCCGATGTATCTGATGTCACGCAAGATTAAAGCGATGGGCATCAAGATGGTGCTGTCTGGCGAAGGAGCGGATGAAGTGTTCGGCGGCTACCTGTACTTCCATAAGGCGCCAAATGCCAAAGAATTCCACGAGGAAACCGTGCGTAAACTGCTGGCGCTGCATATGTACGACTGTGCTCGTGCCAACAAAGCAATGTCTGCCTGGGGTGTAGAAGCCCGCGTACCGTTCCTGGATAAAAACTTCCTGGACGTGGCGATGCGTATCAACCCGCAGGATAAAATGTGCGGCAACGGCAAGATGGAGAAGCACATTATTCGCCAATGCTTCGAGTCTTATCTGCCCGCTAGCGTGGCCTGGCGCCAGAAAGAGCAGTTCTCCGACGGTGTCGGTTACAGCTGGATCGATACGCTAAAAGAAGTCGCTGCCAAGCAGATTAGCGATCAACAGCTTGAAACGGCACGTTTCCGCTTCCCGTACAACACGCCAAACAGCAAAGAAGGCTACCTGTACCGCGAGATTTTCGAAGAGCTGTTCCCGTTGCCGAGCGCAGCGGAATGTGTCCCTGGCGGCCCTTCCGTAGCCTGCTCGTCGGCAAAAGCCATTGAATGGGACGAATCCTTCAAAAAGATGGACGACCCATCAGGCCGTGCCGTAGGCGTACACCAGTCAGCCTATAAGTAAACCGTCACCGTTTTACCTTCGGCGGGCCTGATGGCCCGCTTTTTTGTGGATGTTTTCAACCGTTAACCCTCCGAACTGCCGTTTTTATCACCATACTGTTCACAACCCAGACAAACAACCCGCCCAGTCGCTTTTTCGGGAAAAAACTAGTTGACGCAAATCGGCCATATACGCATAATGCGCCCCGCAACGCCGATGAAGGTTGAGCGAAAAAGATGGCTACGTAGCTCAGTTGGTTAGAGCACATCACTCATAATGATGGGGTCACAGGTTCGAATCCCGTCGTAGCCACCAATCTTTTTTGCGGGAGTGGCGAAATTGGTAGACGCACTAGATTTAGGTTCTAGCGCCGCAAGGTGTGCGAGTTCAAGTCTCGCCTCCCGCACCATTTTCTTTCATCGTCGCGCATACAGCAGGTGGGGTATCGCCAAGCGGTAAGGCACTGGTTTTTGATACCAGCATTCCCTGGTTCGAATCCAGGTACCCCAGCCATCTTCCCAGATGGAGCGCTGTAAAAAAGTTAATTTGCTATTGGGGTATCGCCAAGCGGTAAGGCACTGGTTTTTGATACCAGCATTCCCTGGTTCGAATCCAGGTACCCCAGCCATCTTTTCAGGATGGGGCGCGGTAAAAAAAGTTAATTGTGTTATTGGGGTATCGCCAAGCGGTAAGGCACTGGTTTTTGATACCAGCATTCCCTGGTTCGAATCCAGGTACCCCAGCCATACAACATAGTTGACAAGCAACAAAAAGTAGTAAAAATGGCTACGTAGCTCAGCTGGTTAGAGCACATCACTCATAATGATGGGGTCACAGGTTCAAATCCCGTCGTAGCCACCATGCTATCTGCTTTACAATTGGGGTGTCGCCAAGCGGTAAGGCTCTGGTTTCTGATACCAGCATACCCAGGTTCGAATCCTGGCACCCCAGCCAAATTTAGAAAAGCTCGCTTCGGCGAGCTTTTTGCTTTTCTGAGTTTGGATAAAATGGGCGCAACATGCGGCGCCCCATGTCATCACAAACCTAATGCATACTTCAGCGCCCGCTCTTTCAGCTTGCCCGCCCTTTCCGCTACCATCAGTGCCAGATTGCGCGCCACGCCCAGCGGAGCCAGGTTATTGCTGAAGGCGGTATAGAACAGATCCATGCCGCTTTGCATCAGCAGGTTATCGGTGCGACGACGGCGCTGATAGCGCATCAGCACCTCTTCACTCGCCCAATCCTCTCCCTGCTCACGGGCGTCGCTCACGATCTCCAGTAATGCATCCACATCACGATAGCCAAGGTTCACCCCCTGCCCGGCCAGCGGATTGATGGTATGTGCAGCATCGCCAAGCAACACCAGCCCTGATTGCACATAGCGTTGTGCGTGGCGGCGCACCAGTGGGAAAGATCCGGCGGCATGAGCCTTCACCGTGCCCAAGCGGGATGGGAAAGCCACCGCTATCTCTTGTTCGAGCTGTGCCATAGGTAACGCCTGCAACTGGCGAATACGCTGCGGGCTGTCATACCACACCAGCGTTGCCCACTGGTCGTACAGCGGCAGGAACGCGCGTGGGCCAGAGGGGAGGAATTGCTGCCAGGTCACATCCTGCTGCGGTTGGTCGGTTTCCACGGTGATCAACATGCAAGACTGGCGATACTGCCAACCGCTGGTGCCAATCGCCGCCAACTTGCGTACCTGTGAGTGAGCACCGTCGGCACCCACCACCAAACGCGCCTGTAGGGTCTCTGACGAGCTTAACGTCACCTGCCATTGGTCATCAGCTCGATGCATCGCCTGCAGCCTGGTGGGGCAGTACAGCGTTAAATTCTCGCATTGTGACAACTGCTGCCATAGGGCGAGCTGCAATATACGGTTCTCGACCATAAAACCCAGCTCTGGCAGCCCAAGCGTTGCGGCATCAAATGCCACCCGTGAGGACTCCCATTCCCAGGTTTCCAGCCTGCGGTAGGGTGCCGATCTCATCTGCAACACCGCAGGCCAGGCATCAAGCTGCTTCAACAAGCCAACGGAGGTGCAGCCAATAGCGGAGATCCGCAGGTCCGGCGGGCTTTGGGGATCGAACGTATCGGGAGCCTCGTGCTCTAACAAAGCGACCGACAATCCGGCGCGAGCCAGCCCCAGCGCGGCGGCGGCTCCCACCATCCCACCGCCAACCACCACGGCATCAAAGCGTTTTTGATAAGTATTCATTTTGGCTATACTTTTGGTTAATTAGGCATCTTGGCTCAGTGTACCGGATTTTTAATCTGGCTTCAGGTCGCATGCTACTGCCACGTCGCTGGTCACCAGCGCGCCAAATGATTACAATACCCTTCCTGCATGGCGCGTAACGCAACTTTCTCTCCGCACTGAGTAATGGCAAGTCAATGACGAAAAAACTACATATCAAAACCTGGGGCTGCCAGATGAATGAGTACGACTCATCGAAAATGGCAGATTTGCTGGGAAGCACACACGGCTTCGAGTGGACTGAAAACGCTGAAGAAGCGGATGTGTTGCTGCTCAATACCTGCTCGATCCGCGAGAAGGCGCAGGAAAAGGTTTTCGCGTTGTTGGGCCGTTGGAAGCAACTGAAAAAGAACAACCCCGACCTGATTATTGGCGTCGGCGGTTGCGTTGCTTCGCAGGAAGGGGAACATCTGCGCCAGCGCGCGCCCTGCGTTGACATCGTTTTTGGCCCACAGACATTGCATCGCCTGCCGGAGATGATCAACCACGTGCGCGGTTCGCATAGCCCGATCGTGGACATCAGCTTCCCGGAAATCGAAAAGTTCGACCGCCTGCCGGAACCCCGTGCCGATGGGCCAACCGCCTTCGTCTCGATCATGGAAGGCTGCAACAAATACTGCACGTTCTGCGTGGTGCCTTACACCCGCGGTGAAGAAGTCAGCCGCCCAAGCGATGATGTCCTGTTTGAAGTCGCTCAGTTGGCCGCCCAGGGCGTACGTGAAGTGAACCTGCTGGGCCAGAACGTCAACGCCTATCGTGGCGCAACCTTTGATGGTGGCATCTGCTCATTTGCCGAACTGTTGCGCCTGGTGGCCTCCATCGACGGCATCGATCGCATCCGCTTTACCACCAGCCACCCGATTGAGTTCAGCGACGATATTATTGCGGTGTATGAAGATACGCCCGAGTTGGTCAGCTTCCTGCATCTGCCGGTACAAAGCGGTTCAGACCGCATTCTGACCATGATGAAACGCGCCCACACGGCGCTGGAATACAAAGCGATTATCCGCAAGCTGCGTCAGGCACGGCCCAATATCCAGTTCAGCTCTGATTTCATTATCGGTTTCCCAGGGGAAACCCAGGCCGACTTTGAACAGACCATGAACCTGATTGCCCAGGTGAACTTCGACACCAGCTTCAGCTTTATCTACTCTTCGCGCCCAGGCACTCCAGCGGCAGACATGGTTGACGACGTCAGCGAAGAAGAGAAAAAACAACGTCTGTATCTGCTGCAAGAACGGATCAACCAGCAGGTGATGCAGTTCAGCCGCCGTATGCTTGGCACCGTGCAGCGTATTCTGGTCGAGGGCACCTCACGCAAGAGCTTGATGGAACTCTCTGGCCGCACCGAATGCAACCGGACGGTCAACTTTGAGGGCACCCCAGATTTGATCGGCCAGTTCGTCGACGTCGAGATTACTGAAGTGTTAACCAATTCTCTGCGCGGTACCCTGGTCCGCACCGAACAGCAGATGGAACTGCGCGTGCACCAATCCCCTCAAGCGGTGATTGCACGTACCCGTAAGGAAGATGAGCTGGGCGTCGGTAGCTACCAACCCTGATCGCCCCGCCACCTTGGCATTTTCCTTTTTCTCTGCCGGGCAGTCATTGTCCGGTAATTTTGTTTTTTTATTTTGATTATGAGGCGACACAATAATGCAACTCCCACACTGCCCGAAGTGCAATTCCGAATACACCTACCAGGATAACGCCCTGTTCATCTGCCCTGAGTGCGCCCATGAGTGGAGCGACAGCGCGGCCGTTGAAGATGCCGATACCCTGATTGTCAAAGATGCCAACGGTAACCTGCTGGCCGATGGCGATGCGGTGACCGTGGTCAAGGATCTGAAGGTCAAAGGCAGCTCTTCCATGTTGAAGATCGGCACCAAGGTGAAGAACATCCGCCTGGTCGAAGGCGATCACAACATCGATTGCAAAATCGACGGCTTTGGCCCGATGAAGCTGAAATCCGAATTTGTGAAGAAGAGCTGATTTCCGCTGTTAACCTGCTGTTGGGCCAAACTATTTGGCCCAATTCTGCCCCCTCCCCCCTTGAATTCCCTTCGCTGCGCACAGATAGATCAGAGGTAAACTTGCGCCAGTGCGGTACACCATGAATAATTCAGGGTAGAGCTGTTCGGGGGTTGCCCTGAATGCCCGCGCTGAAATCGCGTTACGTGACATCAACCAGGCCCTGTTGAGCCTTGAGGAATCGTTTGAACGTCGCAACACAAGAAATCCTGTTGGAGCCCGCAGACAACCAACGCCTGTTGAGCCTGTGCGGCCCGTTTGATGACAACATCAAACAACTCGAACGTCGGCTGGGGATTGAAATCAACCGCCGTGACAACCGTTTCAAGCTGGTCGGTAAAAACCTGTGCGTGGTTGCCGCCGCCGATATTTTGCGCCATCTGTATGTGGATACCGCGCCGATCCGTGGCGTGACCCCAGATATCGATCCGGAACAGATCCACCTGGCCATCAAAGAGAGCCGGGTGCTGGAGCAGGTGGCAGACAGCGTGCCGGATTACGGCAAATCGGTCACCATCAAGACCAAGCGCGGCATGGTGAAGCCCCGCACGCCTAACCAGGCGCAATACATCGCCAATATTTTCGCCCATGACATCACCTTTGGCGTTGGCCCGGCGGGTACCGGTAAAACCTATCTGGCGGTTGCGGCTGCGGTAGATGCTCTGGAGCGCCAGGAAATCCGGCGTATCCTGCTGACCCGCCCGGCGGTTGAAGCGGGTGAGAAGCTGGGCTTCCTGCCGGGAGATCTGAGCCAGAAAGTCGACCCGTATCTGCGCCCGCTGTATGACGCCCTGTTTGAAATGCTGGGCTTTGAACGCGTGGAAAAGCTGATCGAGCGTAACGTGATAGAAGTTGCGCCGCTGGCCTACATGCGTGGCCGTACGCTGAATGATGCCTTTATCATTCTCGATGAAAGCCAGAACACCACCATCGAACAGATGAAGATGTTCCTGACGCGTATCGGTTTCAACTCGAAAGCGGTGATCACCGGCGACGTGACCCAGATCGACCTGCCACGCAATCAGAAATCCGGCCTGCGCCATGCGGTGGAAGTGCTGTCTGAGGTGGAAGAGATCAGCTTTAACTTCTTCCACAGCGAAGACGTGGTGCGCCATCCGGTAGTCGCCCGTGTGGTGGTCGCCTATGAAGCCTGGGAAGCCGCCGAACAAAAACGCAAAGATGCCATCGCCGAACAACGTAGACGTGAGGCACCGGTTGCCTCCGAACAGGAAACACCATGAGCCAGGTTATTCTGGATTTACAAATTGCCTGCGCCAGCAGTGAAGGATTACCGGATGAAGCCACCTTCCAGCGCTGGCTGGAAGGAGTATTGCCACAGTTTCAGGAAGAAGCCGAAGTCACCATCCGCTTAGTGGATGAGGCGGAAAGCAATGAGCTGAATCTGACTTATCGTGGTAAAGACAAGCCCACCAACGTGTTATCATTCCCGTTCGAGGCACCGCCGGAAATCGAACTGCCGCTGTTGGGTGATTTGATTATTTGCCGTCAAGTGGTTGAACAGGAAGCGGTTGAACAACAGAAAGCGCTGGAAGCACACTGGGCGCATATGGTTGTTCACGGTAGCCTTCATCTGCTAGGGTATGACCACATCGAAGACGATGAAGCCGAAGAAATGGAATCTTTGGAAACCGAGATAATGCAGGAGATGGGTTACCCAGACCCTTACCTCGCGGAAAAAGATCCCACCTGATGTTAGCTGAGCACCCCGCAGCCCCGATTGGGGCTGTCGCTAATTTTGATAACTCAATAGAGTGATATTAACTAAAACGCCATGAGCGACGACCATTCACAAAGCAATGACAGCCCCAGTCCCAAGAAGGGGTTCTTTACTCTTATCCTTAACCAGCTGTTCCACGGTGAACCTAAAAACCGTGGCGATCTGGTAGAGCTGATCCGTGATTCCGAGCAAAACGACCTGATCGATCCCGATACCCGTGACATGCTGGAAGGCGTGATGGATATCGCCGAGCAGCGCGTGCGCGACATCATGATCCCGCGCTCCCAGATGGTGACGCTCAAGCGTAACCAAACGCTGGAAGAGTGCCTGGACGTGATTATCGAATCCGCCCACTCGCGCTTCCCGGTGATCAGCGAAGATAAAGATCACATCGAAGGCATTCTGATGGCCAAGGACCTGCTGCCGTTTATGCGCGCAGACTCCGAGCCGTTCAGCATCGACAAGGTGCTGCGTACCGCCGTGGTGGTACCGGAAAGCAAGCGGGTTGACCGGATGCTGAAGGAGTTCCGCTCCCAGCGTTATCACATGGCGATTGTCATTGATGAATTCGGCGGTGTCTCTGGCCTGGTAACCATCGAAGATATTCTGGAGCTGATTGTCGGGGAGATTGAGGACGAATATGACGATGAGGAAGATCGTGACGTTCGCCAACTTAGCCGCCACATGTTCACCGTGCGGGCGCTGGCGCCGATCGAAGACTTCAACGACATCTTCGGCACCCATTTCAGCGACGATGAGGTGGACACCATCGGCGGCCTGGTGATGCAAGCCTTCGGCCACCTGCCAGCGCGCGGGGAAACCATTGAAATCGAAGGTTACCTATTTAAAGTTGCGATGGCCGACAGTCGACGTATCATCCAGGTTCATGTCAAAATTCCGGACGATGCCCCGCAACCGAAACTGGAAGAATAACTTACACATGGCTAAAGCCTCATTACTTGATCGCCAGTGGGTTCGCGCCCTACTGGCGCTTTTGACCGGTGCCTGTGGCACGCTGGCCTTCTCCCCTTACGATATCTGGCCTGCGGCCATTGTCTCGCTGTTCGGCCTGCTGGCCGTGACCCTCAACCGCACCACCAAACAATCCGCCCTGCTCGGTTTCTGCTGGGGTATGGGTCTGTTCGGTAGCGGCGTGAACTGGGTTTACGTCAGCATTGCCGATTTCGGCGGTATGCCGTTTGCCATCAATATTTTCCTGGTCGTGCTGCTGGCCGCCTATCTTTCGCTGTATACCGGGCTGTTCGCCGGTTTGCTGACGCGGATCTGGCCACGTACCACCTGGTGGCGGCTGGCCATTGCCGCGCCGGCCCTATGGCAACTGACCGAGTTCCTGCGCGGTTGGGTGCTGACCGGTTTCCCCTGGCTGCAATTTGGTTATACCCAGATCGACGGTCCGCTGAAAGGCATTGCGCCATTGCTCGGCGTGGATGCGATCACGCTGCTCTTGATGTCCCTCAGCGGCCTACTGGTATTTGCCCTCAATCAACGGCGCATCACCCCGGCGGTCATTGCTATCGCCATGCTGTTGCTGCCGTGGCCGCTGCGCCAGATCCACTGGTTTACGCCGCAGCCGGATAAAGCGGTGAACGTTGCCATGGTTCAGGGCAATATCGAGCAGTCGATGAAGTGGGATCCGAAGGCGTTGCTCAGCACGCTGCAAACCTATCTGGATGAGAGCCGTCCGTTGATGGGCAAAGCACCGATCATCATCTGGCCGGAGTCCGCCATTCCCGATGTGGAGAGCAATCAGAACGGTTTCCTGACCATGATGGACGATCTGATGCGCGCCAAGAACAGCAGCCTGATCACCGGCATTGTAGACGCTCGCGCCACCCCACAAGGCAATCAGTTCTTCAACAGCGTGATCGTGCTTGGGGAGGAAAAGCCTTACAGCTACCCGGCAGCCAATCGCTATGACAAACATCACCTGGTGCCCTTTGGTGAGTTTGTGCCGTTGGAAACGCTGCTGCGCCCGTTGGCTCCGTTCTTCGACCTGCCAATGTCTTCGTTCAGCCGTGGTGACTATGTGCAGCCCCAGCTCAGCGTGCGCGGTTACAACCTGACGGCTGCCATCTGCTATGAAATCGTGCTGGGCCAGCAGGTACGCGACAATTTCCGTCCGGATACCAACTTCCTGTTGACCGTGTCCAACGATGCCTGGTTCGGCCACTCCATCGGCCCATGGCAGCACTTCCAGATGGCGCGTATGCGTTCATTGGAACTGGGCAGGCCATTGCTGCGTAGCACCAATAACGGCATCACCGCCGCCGTTGGCCCAACCGGCGAAGTGTTGGCATCCATCCCACAGTTCACCCGTAAAGTGCTGGAAGTGAAGGTGACCCCAACCACCGGCGTCACGCCGTATGCCCGCTTTGGCTCTGCGCCAGTGTGGATCATCACCGTGCTGCTGGGCGCCATCGCGCTGCTCATTAGCTGGCGCCGCAGATAAGTTCTCTTTGGGCACGGTGCCTTACCGTGCCCGCTTCATTTCATGTTGCCCCTTCCCTTTTAATGTTTCTGGCATGCTCCTTGCTTTAATTACCCTGTAGAACGTTGCTGATTTACTTTAACTGACATCTTGACGCATCCGTGCACAACTCCAGCGCAAGACTCGCACCCAAGTGGTGCACCAGGGGTTTATTGCATTCATTTGGTGCGCGTGATGTCGCAAAAAATGAAACATCTTGGTTTCATCTTGTTCACAATCGGTTATTTTCTATCGTAAATCGGCATTAGGACTATCTTTATAGCTCAGCCGTATTAACTCGCCCTCCCTGAGTGCGGGCAATCACAACAGCATAGGAGTTGGACCATGCAAATGCGCAAATTGGCGTTATCGTTACTGCTGATCGGGATGGCGAGTAGCGTAGCCCATGCGGAAGAACTGACCGGTACGCTGAAGAAAATCAAAGATAACGGCGTGATTGTTGTTGGCCACCGTGAATCCTCAGTTCCGTTCTCCTACTACGATAATCAGCAGAAAGTTGTGGGTTACTCCCAGGACTATTCCAACCAAATCGTTGATGCCATCAAGAAGAAATTGAACGAGCCTAATCTGCAGGTGAAAATGCTGCCGATCACCTCGCAAAACCGTATTCCACTGTTGCAAAACGGCACCTTCGATTTTGAGTGTGGCTCCACCACCAACAACCTCGAGCGCCAGAAACAGGCGGCATTCTCTAATACCATTTTCGTCGTCGGTACCCGTCTGCTGGTCAAGAAAGGCTCCGACATCAAAGACTTTAAAGATCTGGCCGGTAAGGCCGTGGTCGTCACTTCAGGCACCACTTCCGAAGTGTTGCTCAACAAGCTGAACGACAAAGATCAGATGAAAATGCGCATCATCAGTGCCAAAGACCACGGTGATTCCTTCCGCACTCTGGAAAGTGGCCGTGCGGTGGCGTTTATGATGGATGATGCCCTGCTGGCAGGCGAACGCGCCAAGGCCAAACAGCCGGATCAGTGGGAAATCATTGCCACTCCGCAGTCTAAAGAAGCCTACGGCTGCATGATGCGTAAAGACGATCCACAGTTCAAAAAGCTGGTGGATGAAACTATCGCTCAAGCTCAAACCTCTGGCCAGGCTGCCAAATGGTTTGAGGTCTGGTTCAAACAGCCAATCCCACCAAAAAACCTCAACATGAACTTCGATCTGTCTGACGACATGAAGCAGTTGTTTAAAGAGCCGAACGACAAAGCACTGAACTAATCTAAAAAGATCAAGCCAGCCCAGCTGGCTGTTGTAGATGACCGTAACAGGACAGACAGGTATGCGGGGGGCCGTTCCCCTCCCGCATTCTTTCCTAAACACGACTCGGGGCACACCCAAAAGCCAGCATGACTGGCGTGCGCCACGACTGCACGGTCATCAAGTTGTAAGGTGTTCTGCACCTGTTAAACGGAGTTCGTTATGTCAATAGATTGGAACTGGGGTATCTTTCTGCAGCAGGCCCCGTTTGGGAATACCACCTACCTGGGCTGGATCTGGTCCGGCTTTCAGGTTACGGTCGCCCTCTCCGTCTGTGCATGGATTATTGCCTTCTTTGTCGGTTCACTGTTCGGTATTTTGCGTACCGTACCCAACCGTTTTCTCTCCTCACTAGGTACCTGTTACGTCGAACTGTTCCGTAACGTGCCGCTAATCGTGCAATTTTTTACCTGGTATCTGGTGATGCCGGAGCTGCTGCCAGCCGATATCGGCATGTGGTTCAAGAGCGAGCTCGATCCCAACGTACAATTCTTTGTTTCTTCCATGCTGTGCCTTGGGTTGTTTACCGCCGCACGCGTTTGTGAACAGGTACGTGCTGCAATCCAATCCCTGCCACGCGGCCAACAGGCGGCCGGGCTGGCAATGGGCCTGACGCTGCCACAAACCTATCGCTATGTGCTGCTGCCCAACGCCTATCGGGTGATCGTTCCGCCGATGACCTCGGAAATGCTCAACCTGGTAAAAAACTCCGCCATCGCCTCAACCATCGGGCTGGTGGATATGGCCGCTCAGGCCGGGAAGCTGCTGGATTACTCCGCACACGCCTATGAATCCTTTACTGCCATCACCCTCGCCTATGTCGCTATCAACGCCGTCATCATGCTGTTTATGCGTATTGTCGAGAAGAAAGTGCAGTTACCTGGCCATATGGGGAGTAAATAATGTACCAATTTGATTGGGGATCGATTGTCCCAAGCTTCCCGTATCTGCTGCAAGGGCTGGTCGTCACGCTGAAAATCACCGTGACGGCTATTGTGTTCGGTATCCTCTGGGGCACCGTTTTGGCGGTGATGCGCCTGTCGCCGATCAAGCCGATCAGCTGGTTTGCGGCGCTGTACGTCAACCTGTTCCGCTCCGTACCGCTGGTGATGGTGCTGCTATGGTTCTATCTGGTGGTTCCAAGCTTATTACAACAAGTTCTTGGGCTCTCACCGAAAACCGATATTCGCCTTATCTCGGCTATGGTAGCCTTTTCGCTGTTTGAAGCCGCCTACTACTCGGAAATTATCCGGGCAGGCATTGAAAGCGTCTCGCGCGGTCAGTCCTCTGCCTCGCTGGCGTTGGGCATGACCCAGTGGCAATCGATGCGGCTGGTGATCCTGCCGCAGGCGTTCCGCGCCATGGTGCCGCTGCTGCTGACCCAGGGGATCGTGTTGTTCCAGGATACCTCGCTGGTGTACGTACTTAGCCTGGCCGACTTCTTCCGCACCGCTTCAACCATTGGTGAGCGTGACGGTACGCAGGTGGAAATGATCCTGTTCGCCGGTTTGGTCTATTTTGTTATCAGTCTCGCCGCCTCGGCGCTGGTAAGCTATTTGAAGAAAAGGACGGTTTGATGATATCCCTGAAAAATGTTTCTAAGTGGTACGGTCACTTTCAGGTTCTGACCGACTGCACCACCGAAGTCAAAAAAGGCGAAGTGGTGGTGGTCTGCGGTCCTTCCGGTTCAGGCAAATCGACCCTGATTAAAACCGTCAACGGGCTCGAGCCGATCCAGAAAGGCGATATCGAGGTTAACGGTATTCAGGTCAACAACAAGAGCACCAACCTGGCGCAACTGCGCTCCAAAGTGGGGATGGTGTTCCAGCATTTTGAACTGTTCCCTCACCTGTCGATCATTGAAAACCTGACTCTGGCGCAGGTTAAAGTCCTCAAGCGCGACAAGGCTGCCTCACGCGATAAAGCCCTGAAACTGCTGGAGCGCGTGGGCCTGTCGGCACATGCCGAAAAGTTCCCTGGGCAGCTCTCTGGTGGCCAGCAGCAGCGCGTGGCGATTGCTCGTGCGCTGTGTATGGATCCGATCGCCATGCTGTTTGATGAACCCACCTCGGCGCTCGATCCGGAAATGATCAACGAAGTGCTGGACGTCATGGTCAAATTGGCACAGGAAGGGATGACCATGATGGTAGTGACCCACGAAATGGGCTTTGCCCGTAAGGTGGCCCATCGGGTGATCTTTATGGATGAAGGGAAGATTGTGGAAGACACCAATAAAGATGACTTCTTCAACAACCCACAGTCAGAGCGTGCCAAAGACTTCCTGGCCAAAATCCTGCATTGATGTGTCAGATGCGCCCTGGCCCCGGGGCGCATCAATAGTGCTTGTTTCTGCCATCATTTCCCCCGATCCTCAGAGTCCCCACCATGAACTGTAAGTTGCGGCTTGCAAGACTGTGGGTAAAACAATAACGCTGAAGGAGAAAGTGATGTCCCGCCCTATTATTATCGATTGTGATCCAGGTCTTGATGACGCTATTGCCCTTGCCATGGCACTACGCGCCCCTACGTTAGATGTTAAAGCCGTCACCACTTCCGCCGGTAACCAAACACCGCAAAAAACCCTGCATAACGCCCTTGGACTGCTGACGCTGATGCAACGGCAAGATGTTATGGTCGCAGGCGGTGCCGCCAAGCCCTTGATGCGCGATCTGGTCATTGCCGATTACGTGCACGGTGACACCGGTATGGGCAACACCCATCTGCCAGTACCGGATTTTCAGCCAGTAAAGCAAACTGCGGTCGAGTTGATTGCCGATCTGCTGCGTACCAGCCCAGAGCCGATTACGCTGGTGGTAACCGGCCCGATGACCAATATTGCCTTGCTGCTGTCACAGCACGCAGAGCTGAAAAGCAAGATTGAACGCATCGTGTTTATGGGCGGTGGGCTGAATGCAGGCAACACCACGCCGGTGGCCGAATTCAATATCTACGTCGATCCGGAAGCGGCCGAAATCGTGCTGCAATCCGGCGTGCCGCTGACCATGGCCGGGTTGAACGTCACCCATCAGGCATTGGTGTTACCGCAGGATATCGAACGCATCCGCAGCATTAATAACCCGGTGGCTGCAGCGGTAGCCAGCATGCTCGATTTTTACCTGCCGTTGTACCTCAGCCACCCGCGTGGCCTGCCTGGTGCTGCCATGCATGATCCTTGTACCATCGCCTGGCTGCTGGCCCCGGAGCTGTTTGAAAGCCGTGAGCTGTGGGTGGGTGTGGAGACCCAGGGTCAATACACCGTGGGCATGACGGTGGTGGATGAGTTTGGCCAAAACGGTAAACCGGCCAACGTCGAGGTGTTGACCCATATCAACCGCCAGGGCTTTATCGATCTGATGGTTGAGTGCGTTTCACGTTATTAAATTTCCCCTCACCCTAACCCTCTCCCACAGGGAGAGGGAACCGATCGAGCGGGCCTGAAAATACGGTGATGGACCTTGGATGAGAGGACTTATTGATTTTTCTGCGTAATTCCTTTACTCCCTACTTCCCGAAGCAGCACGAACCAAGCGCTCCAGACAGCTCCCTCGCCCTTTGGGAGAGGGTTGGGATGAGGGAACCGAATGTGCCACAACTCTACGACATTCTCTGCATCAGCCCCGTGACAGATCCCCCCAGCACCTGAACACAACTCCGAACCCGCTTTTTACCGCTACGCCGAAGCCTCTGATAGGTGGGGATTATGCAGGTTAGCCGACCGTTGAGCGCAAGGATGCACGATTGCGAGCCCCCATGGACGGGTTTACGGCGTGTCGGCGTTCTGCATAATCCCCAGCTGTAGCGCCATCACAATCAGCTAATTAGCCTTTTCCTACCGATATATCAAGGCTCAAACGGCCGGCGTTGGAACTGATCGTGGCCGCACTTCGGGCACAAAGGCAGCACTTCCGGGGTATAGAAAGCCAGATGGTGATGGCATTTCTCACACACCAGATTGCCCAGCCCGACCACCTCACCGCTGTGGTAGACGCCATGATGGCTGACATCTTTAAACACCTCACGCCACTCCAGCTGGGTTTTATCGGTGATATCCGCCAGTTCCTGCCACAGGCTTTCCTTAATTACGCGCATAAACACGCTGTCGGTGAATTCCTCCCGGCTCTCCTCATAACTGCGGGCGAACTCTTCCAGATCGCGGCGCACCGCCCGGGTCAACTGCTCCACTTCCGTACGGCTGAGTTCCTCCACCTCGTTCAAACGTTTCTCAGCGCTGGCGACCAATTGGTCAATGTCTCGCTCACCGTTCTTTAAACGTTCCGTCAGCGATGTCACCAACTCGCGGTAATACTGAGCAACCTTGTTCATAGCTTCTCCTCGATGAACTACTGCGACAGGACTTCTCCCCTCAAACTACTCGTTATTATTTTAGTCGTAAATCACTGATGTGGCTTGGCTAGGTGAGGTTTTGGCAGATTGTGAGTCACATCATGGCACAGATATTTTTTTAATACGTCGAGTCGGGCCGCTTGGTGTTGTTGCTGGCGGGTCTTATCAGCTATGCTATGCAGATCTATAGATACTCACAGAATGCTACGGATGTAGCTGTTACACACCTACAGGACCATCGGCCGCCATGCAAGAGCAATACCGCCCCGAAGAGATAGAATCGAACGTACAGCTTCACTGGCAAGAGAAGCAAACTTTCAAGGTTACCGAAGACGCCAGCAAGGAAAAGTATTACTGCCTATCCATGCTGCCATACCCTTCTGGTCGTCTGCACATGGGTCATGTTCGGAACTACACCATTGGCGACGTGATCTCCCGCTACCAGCGTATGCTGGGCAAAAACGTGCTGCAGCCAATTGGCTGGGATGCGTTTGGCCTGCCAGCCGAAGGCGCGGCGGTAAAAAACAAAACCGCACCGGCCCCTTGGACCTACGACAACATCGAATATATGAAGAACCAGCTGAAATTGCTGGGCTTCGGCTATGACTGGGACCGCGAGATCGCCACCTGCGATCCTGACTACTACCGTTGGGAACAGTGGTTCTTCACCAAACTGTACGAAAAAGGCATGGTCTACAAGAAGACCTCGGCGGTGAACTGGTGCCCACACGATCTGACCGTGCTGGCCAACGAACAGGTTATCGACGGCTGCTGCTGGCGCTGTGATACCAAGGTTGAGCGTAAAGAGATCCCACAGTGGTTTATTAAAATCACTGATTACGCCGATCAACTGCTCAACGATCTGGACACGCTGGAAAGCTGGCCAGAGCAGGTGAAAACCATGCAGCGCAACTGGATTGGCCGTTCCGAAGGGGTAGAAATCACCTTCGACGTTGCCGACAGCGCTGAGAAAGTCACCGTTTACACCACCCGCCCAGATACCTTTATGGGTGCGACCTATGTCGCCGTTGCCGCAGGTCACCCGCTGGCACAGCAGGGCGCGGTCAATAACCCGGCGCTGACAGACTTCATCGACGAATGCCGCAACACCAAGGTTGCCGAAGCCGAAATGGCCACCATGGAGAAGAAAGGCATGGCCACCGGTCTGTTTGCCATTCATCCGTTGAGCGGAGAGAAGCTGCCAATCTGGGTCGCCAACTTCGTTCTGATGGAATACGGCACCGGCGCGGTAATGGCCGTCCCTGGCCACGATCAGCGTGACTGGGAGTTCGCCACCAAATACGATCTGCAGATCAAACCGGTCATTTTGAACCTGGACGGCAGCAAGCCAGACGTCAGCGCCGAAGCGATGACCGAAAAAGGCACCCTGTTCAACTCCGGCGAATTCGACGGCCTGGATCACCTGGCAGGCTTTAACGCCATCGCCGACAAGCTGGTGGCCAAAGGCGTCGGCCAGCGCAAGGTGAACTACCGTCTGCGCGACTGGGGCGTTTCCCGTCAGCGCTACTGGGGTGCTCCAATCCCAATGGTCACCCTGGAAGATGGCACCGTCATGCCAACGCCAGAAGACCAACTGCCGGTGATCCTGCCGGAAGATGTGGTGATGGACGGCATCACCAGCCCGATCAAAGCCGATCCCGAGTGGGCAAAAACCACCGTTAACGGCCAGCCGGCGCTGCGTGAAACCGACACCTTCGACACCTTTATGGAGTCTTCCTGGTACTACGCTCGCTACACCTGCCCGCAGTACGATAAAGGCATGCTGGATCCGGCTGCAGCCAACTACTGGCTGCCGGTCGATCAATATGTTGGCGGGATCGAACACGCCATCATGCACCTGATGTATTTCCGCTTCTTCCACAAGCTGATGCGCGACGCTGGCCTGGTCGATTCAGACGAGCCTGCCAAACGCCTGCTGTGCCAGGGCATGGTGTTGGCCGATGCCTTCTACTACACCGGCACCAGCGGCGAACGCGTCTGGGTATCCCCGGTTGATGCCACCGTCGAACGTGACGAGAAAGGCCGCATTGTCAAAGCAACCGATCCTGAAGGCCGTGAACTGGTCTATGCTGGCATGAGCAAAATGTCGAAGTCGAAGAACAACGGCATCGACCCTCAGGTGATGGTAGAGAAATACGGCGCGGATACCGTGCGTCTGTTTATGATGTTTGCTTCTCCGGCAGAAATGACGCTGGAATGGCAAGAATCTGGCGTTGAAGGGGCAAACCGCTTCCTCAAGCGCGTCTGGAAACTGGCCTACGACCACGTTGAGCAAGGGGCGGTTCAGCCACTGAACGTCAGCGAGCTCAATGAAGATCAGAAAGCCCTGCGCCGCGACGTGCATAAAACCATCGCCAAAGTGACCGACGATATCGGCCGCCGCCAGACCTTCAACACCGCCATCGCCGCCGTGATGGAGCTGATGAACAAGCTGGGCCGTGCGCCGCAGGAAAGTGAACAGGATCGCGCGCTGCTGCAAGAGGCTTTGCTGGCCGTGGTACGTATGCTGTATCCGTTCACACCACACGTCTGTTTCACCCTTTGGCAGGCATTGAACGCCGAAGGCGACGTAGACACTGCGCCATGGCCGGTGGCTGACGAAGCTGCCATGGTGGAAGACTCCAAACTGGTGGTGGTACAGGTTAACGGCAAGGTACGGGCAAAAGTCACCGTGCCAGCCGATGCCACCGAAGAACAAGTGCGTGAGCGCGCCGCCCAGGAGCATCTGGTGGCCAAATATCTGGAAGGGGTCACGGTACGTAAAGTGATCTATGTTCCAGGCAAATTGCTTAACCTGGTTGTGGGTTAACACAAGGAGGCTTTGTGCGACTTCGTATTCTGACGTTGTTGCTGGGGTTGGCGGTGCTTGTCACCGCCGGCTGCGGTTTTCATCTGCGTGGCACCGCGCAGGTGCCCACAGAATTGCATACGCTGATCCTGGACAGCTACGATCCCTTTGGCCCACTGACCCGTGCCGTGCGCGAGCAATTGCGTCTAAGCGGGGCTACCGTGGTCAAATACGATCCGGCCCACAAGGAAGTCCCGTCACTGCGCATCGTCAATTCGACGCAAAGCCAGGATACGGTTTCGATCTTCCAGGATGGTAAAACCGCGGAGTATCAATTGGTGATGACGGTGCAGGCTCAGGTGCTGATCCCAGGCCATGACATTTACCCAATCAACGTCAAAGTGTTCCGTTCATTCTTTGATAACCCGTTGACTGCGTTGGCCAAAGACTCCGAGCAGGACATCATTATGCAGGAAATGCGTGAGCAGGCTGCCCAGCAAATTCTGCGTAAAATGCTGGCGGTGCACGCGGCGGTGCTGGAAACGCAAGAAAAAGCCGCCATCGCCGGTGAAAAAGCGGCCAGTACCGCAGCACAATGATCCGTCTTTATCCTGAACAACTTGCCGCGCAGCTCCGAGAGGGGCTGCGCGCTTGTTATTTATTGAGCGGAAACGAACCCTTGTTGCTGCAGGAAAGCCAGGATCTGATCCGTCAGGCCGCCCAACAGCAACAGTTCACCGAGCATTACAGCATTTCCCTGGATGTCCATACCGACTGGGATGCCATCTTCAGCATCTGCCAGGCTATGAGCCTGTTTGCCAGCCGGCAAACCCTGTTGCTGATTTTCCCCGAGAACGGCCCAACGGCCCCGATCGGTGAGCAACTGGTCAAGCTGGCCGCTTTGCTGCATGACGATATCCTGTTGGTACTGCGCGGCCCGCGCCTGACCAAAGCCCAGGAGAACAGCGCCTGGTTCAAGGCACTCAGCGCCAATGGCGTCATGGTCAGTTGCCAAACGCCGGAACAGGCACAGCTGCCGCGCTGGGTCGCCCAGCGAGCCAAATCCATGCAGCTGGATCTCGATGACGCAGCCAATCAACTACTGTGTTACTGCTATGAAGGCAACCTGCTGGCACTTTCGCAGGCGTTGGAACGGCTATCGCTGCTGCACCCCGATGGTAAACTGACGCTGCCCCGCGTAGAGCAGGCGGTTAACGATGCTGCCCACTTCAGCCCGTTCCATTGGCTGGATGCCCTGCTGGCAGGCAAGAGCAAACGTGCCTGGCATATCTTGCGGCAGCTCCAGCAAGAGGATGTCGAGCCGGTGATCTTGCTGCGTACCCTGCAACGGGAACTGCTGATGTTGCTGAACCTGCAACGTCGCATGGCGCACACCCCGCTACGTACGCTATTCGATCAACTCAAGGTCTGGCAAAACCGCCGCAGCCTGATCACTCAGGCTCTGCAACGTCTGTCAGGTCAACAATTGCGCCAGGCAGTGCATCTGTTGGCGCAAATTGAGCTCACCCTCAAGAAAGACTACGGCCAGTCGGTTTGGCCAGAGCTGGAAACCCTGTCGATGCTGCTTTGCGGCAAACCTCTGGCCACGAGTATCAGCGATGCCTACTAGCCCGCAACATCCACATACCCTGCACGCCTTTTTCGGTGGCACCTTTGACCCAATCCACTACGGCCATCTGCGCCCGGTGGCAGCCTTGGCTGAAGAAGTCGGCCTTGATAAGGTCACATTGTTGCCCAACCATGTGCCTCCCCATCGGCCACAGCCGGAAGCTAACGCGCAGCAGCGGCTAACCATGGTTGAGCTGGCGATTGCCGGTAACCCGTTGTTTACCGTGGACGATCGTGAATTGCACCGCACCACCGCGTCCTACACCATCGAGACTTTCGAAACGATTCGTAAAGAACGTGGCGCCGCAGCGCCTCTGGCGTTTATTATTGGCCAGGATTCGCTGCTGAGCCTACACAAATGGCATCGCTGGCAAGACCTGTTGCATTTCTGCCACCTGTTGGTGCTGGCGCGCCCGGGTTACAACCAGCAAATGGATACGCCAGAGCTGCAACGCTGGTTGGAACAGCACCAGATCGCCGATGCCACCCTGCTCAGCCGCCAGCCGCACGGGTTTATCTACCTGGCTGATACCCCTTTACTGGAGATATCCGCCACCGAGATACGCCAGCGCCGTCACCAAGGCATCAGCTGTGACGATTTACTGCCGCGCCCGGTGCAGCGTTATATCGAGTTACAGGGTTTATATCGATAGGCCGCATGCTATACTGCGCCGCTATTTTTCAGGTATCCGCTGAAAACCCCAAGGATCTTGGCTAGCTGGGCAAAACCAGCAGGCTTTCAGCGGCATCCTGCCGAAACCATCACGATTCAGGCCAGTGACTTTGGGCAGTTGCCCTCAGCTTCCTGATGAACAGAACAACCCGAGGGGGAACCTTTGCAAGGTAAAGCGCTCCAAGATTTCGTTATCGATAAAATTGATGACATGAAAGGTCAAGATATTGTCGCTCTGGATGTTCAGGGCAAATCCAGCATCACCGACTGCATGATCATCTGTACCGGCACCTCAAGCCGCCATGTGATGTCAATTGCCGAACACGTCGTGCAAGAAGCCCGCGATGCCGGTATGGAACTGTATGGTATGAAAGGCCAGGCCGTTTCCGACTGGGTAGTGGTCGATCTGGGCGAAGTGATTGTGCACGTGATGCAAGAAGAAAGTCGCCAATTGTACGAACTGGAAAAGCTCTGGGGTTAAGCGGTGAAACTGCAATTGGTTGCAGTCGGCACCAAAATGCCCGACTGGGTGCAGACCGGCTTTATGGATTACCTGCATCGCTTTCCAAAAGATATGCCGTTTGAGCTGACCGAGATCCCGGCGGGCAAACGCGGCAAGAATGCGGATATCAAACGCATTCTGGAAAAGGAAGGCGAGCAGATGCTGGCAGCGGTGGGCAAAGGTAACCGCATCGTTACATTGGATATCCCAGGCACTCCGTGGGAAACGCCCCAGTTGGCACAACAGCTCGAGCGCTGGAAACAGGATGGCCGCAACGTCAGCCTGTTGATTGGCGGCCCTGAGGGGCTGGCTCCGGCCTGTAAAGCCGCCGCTGAGCAAAGCTGGTCGCTTTCCCCGTTAACGTTACCGCATCCTTTAGTGCGTGTTTTGGTGGCAGAGAGCCTCTACCGCGCCTGGAGTATTACTACAAATCATCCTTACCACCGGGAGTAACCGGTGGTGACAGTAACAGAGTGAAAAAAAGCAGCGGGATGAAAATAGAACGTAACCCTTTTCGCGACTATACGGCCGAGTCCGCCCTGTTTGTACGCCGCGCCGTGGTGGCGTTTTTTATCATTCTGGTGCTGACAGGCATCCTGATTGCCAATCTGTATAATCTGCAAATCGTGCGTTTTGAAGATTACCGCACCCGCTCCAATGAAAACCGCATCAAGCTGCTGCCTATCGCCCCCAGCCGCGGCATTATTTACGATCGCAACGGCACACCGCTGGCGCTTAACCGCACCATTTACCAGTTGGAACTGATGCCGGAGAAGGTGGACGATCTGAAAGCCACGCTGGAGGCCTTGCGCCCGGTGGTCGATCTCACCGACGACGATATCGCCAACTTTGAAAAAGAGCGCAAGCGCTCGCGCCGTTTCGTCTCGATCCCGGTGAAAACCCCACTGACCGAAGTGCAGGTGGCCCGTTTTGCCGTCAATCAATTCCGCTTCCCCGGCGCGGAAGTCAAAGGCTATCAACGCCGCTATTATCCTTACGGGTCTGCCCTCACCCACGTGATCGGTTACGTGTCGAAAATTAACGACCGCGACCTCGAGCGCCTGGACAAAGACGGCCAGCTACGCAACTATGCCGCTACCCATGATATCGGCAAGCTGGGTATCGAACGCTATTATGAAGATGTCCTGCATGGCAAAACCGGCTATGAAGAGGTTGAAGTCAACAACCGTGGCCGGGTGATCCGCCAATTGCATGAGCAACCACCTTCCGCCGGTAAAGACGTTTATCTGACGCTTGATCTCAACCTGCAACGCTATATCGAGCAGTTGCTGGTGGGCAGCCGTGCCGCCGTGGTGGTCAGCGATCCGCGTACCGGGGGAATTCTGGCGATGGTTTCCAACCCTAGCTACGATCCGAACCTGTTTGTTGATGGCATCTCCAACAAGGATTACCAGGGGCTGCTCAACGATCCGAATCGCCCACTGATCAACCGCGCCACCCAAGGGGTGTACCCACCGGCCTCCACGGTTAAACCCTATATTGCCGTCTCCGCTCTCAGTGCCGGGGTGATCACCAAAAATACCGTCGTGTTCGATCCGGGCTGGTGGCAGTTGCCAGGCTCTGAAAAACGCTTCCGTGACTGGAAAAAATGGGGGCATGGCCGCCTCAACGTCACCAAAGCGCTGGAGGAGTCTGCGGACACCTACTTCTATCAGGTAGCGTACGATATGGGGATCGATCGCCTGTCGACCTGGCTGACCAAATTCGGCTACGGCGAATATACCGGTATCGATCTTTCCGAAGAGCGTTCCGGCCTGATGCCAACACGCGACTGGAAATTCAAACGTTACAAGAAACCGTGGTATCAGGGCGACACCATTCCGGTGGGCATCGGCCAAGGCTACTGGACCGCTACGCCGATCCAGATGTCCAAGGCGCTGAACACCCTGATTAACGACGGCAACGTCAAAGATCCGCATCTGTTGCAAAGCACCAAGATCAACGGCGTACTGGTGCCGTTCAAGCAAAAAGAGAGCAAACAGATCGGCGATATCCATTCAGGCTTCTGGGAAATAGCCAAAGACGGCATGTACGGCGTTGCCAACCGGCCTAACGGCACGGCACGCAAGTTCTTTGAAAAGACACCGTATAAAGCCGCGGCAAAATCGGGTACCGCGCAGGTATTCGGCTATGAAACCTATAACGCCCACAAACTCGCTGAGCACCTGCGGGACCATAAATTGATGACAGCCTTTGCCCCGTTTGATAACCCAACGGTTTCGGTGGCCATCATTCTGGAAAACGGCGGTTCAGGCCCGGCGGTAGGCACCATTACCCGTCAGATCCTCGACCACATCCTGTTGGGCGACAACAATACGCAATTACCGGATGCAGTACCGCTGCCGCCAGGTATAGAAGGTGATTAAGGTAGAACATGACTGAAAGCCAACAAAAGGGCTCTATCTGGACCAAAATCCATATCGACCCCACATTCCTGTTGTTTATTCTGGCCTTGCTGGTCTACAGCGCCTTCGTGATGTGGAGCGCCAGCGGCCAGGATATGGGCATGATGGAACGCAAGATCGGCCAGATCCTGATGGGGTTGATCGTGATGGGCGTGATGGCACAAATCCCGCCACGGGTTTATGAAAGCTGGGCACCCTACCTGTATATTTTCTGCGTAATCTTGCTGATCCTGGTGGACGCTTTTGGCCAAATCAGTAAAGGGGCACAGCGCTGGCTGGATCTGGGCTTTGTGCGCTTCCAGCCTTCGGAAATCGCCAAGATCGCCGTGCCGCTGATGGTCGCACGCTTTATGAATCGTGACGTGTGCCCACCTTCGCTGAAGAATACCGGCATCGCGCTGGTGCTGATCTTCATGCCCACCTTGCTGGTTGCCGCACAGCCCGATCTGGGCACCTCGATCCTGATCGCCGCCTCCGGCCTGTTTGTGCTGTTCCTGTCAGGAATGAGCTGGAAGCTGATCGCCGTGGCTGCCGTGGCGTTGGCCGCCTTTATCCCGGTGTTGTGGTTCTTCCTGATGCACGGCTATCAGCGTGACCGCGTGATGATGCTGCTCGATCCGGAAAGCGATCCGTTAGGGGCTGGCTACCATATTATTCAGTCAAAAATCGCCATCGGTTCTGGCGGCCTGTCGGGCAAGGGCTGGCTGCATGGTACCCAGTCCCAACTGGAATTCCTGCCGGAACGCCACACCGACTTTATCTTCGCGGTGCTGGCGGAAGAGCTTGGTCTGATCGGCGTACTGGTGCTGCTCGCGCTGTATCTGCTGGTGATTATCCGCGGGCTGATGATCGCCGCACGGGCACAGACCACCTTTGGCCGCGTGATGGTCGGTGGGCTGATGCTGATCCTGTTCGTCTATGTGTTTGTTAACATTGGTATGGTCAGTGGTATTTTACCGGTAGTTGGCGTACCTTTGCCTTTGGTCAGCTACGGGGGGTCGGCACTGATCGTACTCATGGCTGGGTTCGGCATCGTGATGTCGATCCACACGCATCGGAAAATGTTGTCTAAAAATCTATAAGAGGTGTGCAATGCGTAAGGAATGGCTTTGGGTCGGCGCGGTTGCTGCTGCGGTATTACTTTCCGCCTGTACCACGACGGAAGAAACACAGGCTCCGGTGCAACAAGCCTACAATGGGCCGGTGACCGAAATCGGCGGCGTGGAGCCTCACTATGAACCCTATAACCCTGGCGCTCTGCAGGATTATAAGGTTAATGGCGACACTTATCGTATCGTGCAAGATCCGCAGAACTTCTCGCAAACCGGCCTGGCGGCCTGGTACGGCGAAGAGGCCAATGGCAATACTACCGCTATTGGTGAGCAGTTCGATCCCAATGCGCTGACCGCTGCGCATCCTACCTTGCCTATCCCAAGCTATGTACGCGTCACCAACCTGGCCAATGGCCGTCAACTGGTGGTACGCGTGAACGATCGCGGCCCTTATACCTCAGGCCGGATTATCGATCTGTCCAAAGCTGCCGCCGATCGCCTCAACCTGTCCAACAATACCAAGGTGAAGGTCGACTTTATCAAGGTAGCTCCAGACGGCACATTGAGCGGCCCAGGCACCGTGGGTACCGTCGTCGCCAAACAGAGCTACGCCCTGCCTCCGCGCCCGGATCTGAGCTCTGGCGGCGGGATGGACACGCAGATGCAGCAATCGGCACCGGTTGCCGCCCCTGCCGCTCAAGCGATTGATAACGGCAACATGAACTACAACGACAGCAGCGCTACTCCTGCGGCCTCCACTGGCCGTAGCGGTGGTTTCCTTGGGGCGCCGCAGCCGTTAGCCCCTGGCGTATTGGAAGGGACAGAACCTCAGCCGGCCATCAGCGCGCCCACTGCGGCCCCAGTTGTGGCCACCGCAGCCGCAGCCAGTGCCAGCGGTAGCTATGTCGTACAGGTAGGTGCCCTGAGTAATGCCGAGCGTGCGCAAAGCTGGCAACAACAGCTGAGCCAGCAGTTCGGCGTTCCCGGTAAGGTCGCCGCCAATGGCGCCGTCTACCGCGTGCAGCTTGGCCCGTTCAGCAACCGTCAACAGGCGGTACAACTGCAGCAGCGCCTGGCCAATGAGGCACAACAACAGTCCTTTATCACTGCCGCACCCTAGTCGTGAAACTCGGTAGGCCGATGCCGCCGACAGCAGGGCATTGACTTATCTGAAACATTTTCTTTCAGGTAAATCTGTGTAAACCCCCTACTGTCGGCCGAATGGCTAATGCCTGCCGGGGCCCCGTCTGCTATAGTGTGACTCGTTTTTTAACTTAACTTTTACGGATGTTGTAGTCCCGATCATGAAACAGGTAACCTCTTTTCGCTTAATCAAAAGCCTCACGCTTGGCACCGCCATCGCGCTCAGCGCAGCGTCCGTTGCCCACGCAGACGACGTTAATATTAAAACCATGATCCCAGGTGTGCCGCAGATTGATGCCGAGGCTTACATCCTGATTGATTACAACTCCGGTAAAGTGTTGGCGGAATCGAACGCCGACGCACGCCGCGACCCTGCCAGCCTGACCAAAATGATGACCAGCTACGTCATCGGCCAGGCGCTGAAATCCGGCAAAATTGGCCAGGACGATTTGGTTACCGTGGGTCAGGACGCCTGGGCTACCGGCAACCCGGTGTTCAAAGGTTCCTCGCTGATGTTCCTCAAACCAGGCGACCGCGTGCCGGTTTCCAAGCTGACTCGTGGTATCAACCTGCAATCCGGTAACGATGCCTGTGTCGCCATGGCGGACTACGTCGCGGGTAGCCAGGACGCGTTCGTTAACCTGATGAATACCTACGTAAAACAGCTCGGCCTGCAAAATACCCACTTCCAAACCGTGCATGGCCTGGATGCGGAAGGCCAGTTCAGCTCGGCGCGTGATATGGCGTTGATCGGCCAGGCGCTGATCCGCGATGTGCCAGACGAATACGCTATCTATAAAGAAAAAGAGTTCACCTTCAACAATATCCGTCAGTTGAACCGTAACGGTCTGCTGTGGGATACCAGCCTGAACGTCGATGGGATTAAAACCGGCCACACCAACTCGGCGGGTTATAACCTGGTGGCATCAGCGACGGAAGGCCAGATGCGTCTGATCTCCGCCGTGCTGGGTGGCCGTACCTACAAAGGCCGTGAAACCGAAAGCAAAAAACTGCTGACCTGGGGCTTCCGCTTCTTTGAAACCGTCGCGCCGCTGAAAGCAGGTAAAGAGTTCGCTTCTGAACCCGTTTGGTTCGGCGATGCCGATCGCGTCGAACTGGGCGTAGATAAAGATGCCTACCTGACCATCCCACGTGGCCGGATGAAAGATTTGAAAGCCAGCTACGTACTGAATACCCCGGAAATTCATGCTCCGCTGGCCAAAAACCAGGTGGTTGGTACCATCAATTTCCAACTGGACGGCAAAACCATCGATCAGCGCCCACTGGTGGTGCTGAACGAAGTGAAAGAAGGTGGCTTCTTTGGCCGCATCGTGGATTATATCCGCCTGATGTTCCATCACTGGTTCGGCTAGCCCTTGAATCGGCTGAGTTCGGCCCCATATAACAATTAACACTAACTCCCGCCCCGGCGGGAGTTATAATTTAGAGATACGCCACAGCTGGAGCGCACCCGCATGCAAAAGACTAAACTGAACGAACTGCTCGAATTCCCTTGTACCTTTACCTACAAGGTAATGGGCCTGGCACACCCCGAGCTGGTAGACCAGGTGGTTGAAGTGGTGCAACGCCATGCTCCAGGGGATTACAACCCGCAGGTCAAACCGAGCAGCAAAGGTAACTACCACTCCGTTTCCATCACCATCACCGCCACCCATATCGATCAGGTGGAAACGTTGTATGAAGAGTTGGGCAATATTGAAATTGTCCGTATGGTGCTGTAATTACAGCATAACTCCCTGCCAGCCAACCTGGTTCAGCGCCACTGCTGTCCGGGTTGCCCTGGTTCGTCAGGGATAAATGCTGGTCGCGGACCAGAGCGCCCGGTATAATGTTTTTTACCACTTCTGTAACCTGACGATGCCCCGCTTGCAACACAATAAGATCATTCTCCGTCAGCTAGGGTTGCAGCCCTATGAGCCTGTATCCCAAGCCATGCACAGCTTCACCAATCACCGTGACGAGTCCACGCTAGATGAATTGTGGCTGGTGCAGCATCAAGCCGTGTTCACCCAAGGCCAGGCCGGTAAGGCAGAGCACCTGCTGATGCCAGGCGATATCCCGGTCATCCAAAGCGATCGCGGTGGCCAGGTCACCTATCATGGCCCTGGCCAGCAGGTGCTGTACGTGATGGTGGATCTGAAACGCAATAAAGTGGGAGTACGCCAACTCGTCACGGCCTTGGAAGAGACCGTTATTAATACCCTCGCCCATTTCAAGATCGAATCACGCGCGCGCCCGGATGCGCCCGGCGTATACGTGGGCGAACAAAAGATTTGTTCATTAGGTTTGCGGATCCGCAAAGGTAGCTCATTTCATGGCCTGGCCCTGAATGTCGCCATGGATCTCACCCCTTTCCAACGCATCAACCCCTGCGGTTATGCCGGAATGCAGATGACACAAGTCAGCGCGCTGGCACCAGGTGTCGGGATCGCCGATGTGCATCCCATTCTGGTACAGGAATTTGTTCATTTACTCGGCTACCAGACGGTCGAGCTTCGTAACTGGAACCTGCACGATTATGAGTAAACCGATTCAGATGGAACGCGGCGTTAAGTACCGCGATGCAGACAAAATGGCGTTGATCCCGGTAAAAACGGTTGTCACCGAACGCCAGGAGTTGTTACGCAAACCCGAGTGGATGAAGATCAAGCTGCCCGCCGACTCTACGCGCATTCAAGGCATCAAGGCCGCAATGCGTAAAAACGGCCTGCATTCGGTGTGCGAAGAGGCGTCATGCCCGAACCTGTCTGAGTGCTTTAACCACGGTACCGCTACCTTCATGATCCTGGGGGCCATCTGTACCCGCCGTTGTCCATTCTGCGACGTGGCCCACGGCCGCCCGGTGGCTCCCGATGCCAATGAGCCGGAAAAGCTGGGGCAAACCATTGCCGACATGGCATTGCGCTATGTGGTGATCACTTCGGTTGACCGTGACGATTTACGTGACGGTGGCGCTCAACATTTTGCCGACTGTATTACTGCCATCCGCGCCAAGAGCCCGAACATCAAGATCGAAACCCTGGTGCCAGACTTCCGTGGCCGTATGGATCGTGCGCTAGAAATCCTTACTGCCACGCCACCAGACGTGTTTAACCACAACCTGGAAAACGTGCCGCGTGTTTATCGCCAGGTACGCCCAGGGGCTAATTACGAGTGGTCATTGAAGTTGCTGGAGCGCTTTAAGGAAGCTCACCCCTCTATCCCGACCAAATCAGGCCTGATGGTGGGGTTGGGGGAAACCAATGCGGAAATCGTGGAAGTGATGCGCGATCTGCGTCGTCATGGTGTAACCATGCTGACGCTGGGGCAGTATCTGCAACCAAGCCGTCACCATCTGCCAGTGCAGCGCTATGTCAGCCCGGCGGAGTTTGACGAAATGAAAGAAGAAGCGATGGCAATGGGCTTTACCCATGCTGCCTGCGGCCCGTTTGTGCGCTCGTCCTATCATGCGGACTTGCAGGCCAAAGGGCTGGAAGTGAAGTAACCACGGTAATCTTTTGTTACGTTTCGTCAATGATTAACGCCAAAAAACGGATGTCCTTACGGGCATCCGTTTTTTTATGGCTCAACAGCAGAGGCGATTAAACGTCTTTCTTTTCGACGCTCTGCTGCGCCGTAGGCGTTTCAGCCGTATTCTGTGCAGGAGGGGTGTCTTCGCCCACCGCTTTTTTGAAGCCTTTCAGCGCCGCCCCCAGATCCGCGCCCAGAGTACGCAGTTTGCTGGTGCCGAACAGCAACACGATCAACACCGCAATTACCAACAGCTTGGTAATACTGATACCTTCCATATTCACCTTCTTTATTCATTTATGGCTGCAGGACGCAGCGCGGGAACAAACTTCGTCTATAGGTATTTAGCGACTTTCTTTCGACTATAACAACAACCAGTTGTAACAAGGTGAGATCTACCCGAGATGTTCTATGCTTAGATTATAGGGCATATTCTTAGCTATTCGCTTTTCCGGCTCCAGACCGGCTGCATAATTCATCACAGGGAAACATGGGATGCCTACAGCTACATCGGCTTTTAACACCCGGCGTGCAGGTCTTAACTTCGCCAGGCGCCTCTACCTGCCACGTATTGTCGGCCTGGGGATTGGTTTCTTGTGCGTACTTACGGCGCTCTATCCAGAGCACCAGCCGACTAGCGTGTGGATCTTGCTGGCCGTGAATGGCTTTATCTGGCCACATATCGCTTATCAATGGTCTATCCGCAGCGAAGCCCCTTACACTACCGAGATCCGCAACCTACTCATCGATGCGCTGTTAGGTGGGATGTGGGTCGCTATCATGGGTTTCAATGCGCTCCCTGCCGTGGTGATCCTGTCAATGATGGGGATGAACAATATCGCCTCCGGCGGGCCGTCTCTGTATTTCAAAGGGCTGATGGCGCAAATTATCGGGGCGCTGGTTACCAGTGCGATACTGGGTTTCACCTTTACACCACAATCCACTCCGCAGCAGGTTTATCTTTGTCTGCCGATGATCTTCATCTACCCAGTCTTCCTTGGCTACGTGACCTACCAAACCGCCAAGCGGCTGGCAGAAAAGCAACAGGAGTTATTGCGTATCAGCACACGTGATGGCTTGACCGGCGTATTTAACCGCCGCCATTGGGAACACCTGCTGCACAATGAGTTTGACAGCTGCCGACGCTATAATCATACGGCTACGCTGATCCTGATGGATATTGACCATTTCAAAGACATCAATGACACCTTTGGCCATGGGCTGGGGGATGAAGCGCTGATCGTTCTGGCGGAAGAGTTGGTGCTAGGGTTGCGGGCGGTGGATATCGTTGGCCGCTACGGCGGTGACGAGTTTGGCGCAGTGTTGCCAAATACCAGTGCCGAACAGGCCAGCCTGGCGCTCAACCGCATTCAGGAGAGCCTGAACGAGGTCGTCTTCCGTGAAGCCCCTGGGTTAAAATTGAATATCAGCGCCGGGATCGCCGATTACCAGCCCGAGATGCCCGGCTACCAGGAGTGGTTGAAGGCCGCCGATATCGCCCTGTATCGAGCAAAAAATAATGGCCGCAACAGGCAGGAGCGGGCCGAACATCAATGCCAACCCACTAGTTTATTAAGCTAATAACTTGATTGGTGGATAAGTTGATAACGTAATCAGGTTTTCGTCTGTTCCGCCGCCTAGCCCTCTCCCAAAGCAGAGGAGGACCGTATGTTCCTGCGCCGGGCTACAACACCGGACTGGCTCCCTGCCCTTTTTGGGGAGGGTTGGGGGGAACAGCGATTGCAGAATTGTTAGCAATACCCATCCAGCTAGCAAAACCACAGCGACAGGGTGTAAAATCTGCCGCGCGCGATTGCTTCGTGCCAACAAACGGAGATGACATTCCTCCATAACCGCCTTTCACAGGCTGATGATGTCTACGTAACCTCTCAGAGAGGTGCGTAGGCGCTTGCCTGAACCTTTCTGAGCATCTTCCATCTTTAGAATAGGGTTTATCACCATGTGGAGTTCTTTACTGGCTGTGTTTATTGGCGGTGGTTTGGGTAGCGTATTGCGCTGGGCTGTAAGCCTTAAGCTCAACCCTCTACATCCGCATATTCCATTGGGCACTTTGACCGTAAACCTGGTGGGGGGGTTTATCATCGGGCTGGCTCTGGCGCTGTTTATCCGCATGACGCACATTGATCCGGTTTGGAAACTGCTGATCACTACCGGCTTTTGCGGCGGGCTGACCACCTTCTCTACCTTTTCACTCGAAGTGGTTTATCTGTTGCAGGACGGGCGCGTTGTCTGGGCTATCGCCAATATGCTGCTCAACCTGGCGGGTTCGCTGACGATGACGTTGTTAGCCTTTGTGCTGGTTAGAACGTTGTACGGCCATTAAAGTCTCGGGGCTTAATGTTTTCTTAATCTGCTATCGGGATAATCCTCGCTCAGTATCTTGGGCTGAGTGAGGAATTGAATGTTTAACCTGCCAAAAACCACTACCGAATGGATTGTCACCCTGACGTGCGTGCTGATCGTCCTGGCCTTCATCAAGGTTTACCTGTTCCCTTAACCACTCCCGGCCTGAAAAAAAAGCATAAAAAACCCGCTCATGGAGCGGGTTTTAACAATTTTGGCTACTGTAGCTTAGATAGCGATAACGTTAGCAGCAGATGGCCCTTTGGCACCGTTCGTGATTTCAAATTCTACACGCTGGCCTTCAGCAAGAGTTTTGAAACCATTGCTAGCGATGGCAGAGAAGTGAACGAAAACGTCCTTGCTACCATCTTCTGGAGTAATGAAACCGAAACCTTTAGATTCATTAAACCACTTAACGCTACCTTTAATCTTAGACATCAAACTTACCTTTAACGTGAATGTAAGACACAAAATGTGTGTCCAGTACAGTACAGCAATTAGACGGGATTTTGTCCACAACACAGATCACATAAAATCGATAAAAAGTGAAAAAGTCGGTTATTTGCCATGTAAATTGATGTCTGCGGTTACCAGTGATGCCCAAGGCAGCCCAATCCGCCAAAAAACCGTTGAGTAACCGATTAACCCTCTCCATGTCCCATTATTGCCCCTCAACCCACCGCTTTTAAGCTTTCGTCATGCTGATGGAACTCCGCCCCCTGTCACTGCACAGCATTACGCGTTATCATTAGCGCTGTTACGAACGACCTGATGAGAATGACCATGAACGGCAAGATAACGACTTTTTTTGAAGACAAAGGCTTCGGTTTTATCACCGACGAGAACGGGGAAAATCGTTATTTTCACGTGATTAAAGTGCAAAACCCAGAGCTGATTAAGAAAAACGCGCTGGTAACCTTTGAGCCAACCAACAATACCAAAGGGCCATCGGCCTATGCGGTAAAGGTACAGGCACCAAGCAAGTACATCACCATCGCCAACGAGAGAATCAAAATCTCCAGCATCAAGTCCTTCGATACCTTCACCAAAGAAGTACCGGTCAAGGTGGAGGTCGATAAAGAGAACACCGTGTTGTCCGTTGGGTTACTGATGAACCGAATCCGTCCGCAAGTAGCCGAAGCGCCACAAACCGCCACGGAAACGCTGCGTATGCTGTCAGTTACCACCTTCCAGAACGCGACTCACGTCTTCTCTGAGCATGAAATCGATATCGATGAAACCGTGCAGGCGTTGAAGACTCTATAGCTCCTGAAAACATTCAAAGCTATTTGATGGCACCTGTGTTAGCGTGGGTTTTCACCTGACACAGGTACGCAACATGTCTGAATCCACCAGCGTTAAAGGTTACAATAACCGCACCACTCAAATTGCCTGCCCGAAGTGTGCTTATGTTACCGAACAGCAATGTTCAAAACTGCGTAAACTCAGCACCCTGATTTGCCCAAACTGCGGCACGCAATTCACGCCAAAGCAGGGCTAAAATGCTATTTGAATATGACATGGTTGAGGCTGCTGCCGCTGACCATGTTAAACGATTCGACGCAGTTGCGGCCTTGAGACTTGGCGCGATAAAGCGCAATATCCGCCATATTCATCAGCTGTTCCAGTGACTTATTCTCATTCATTGCCAAACTCGCCACGCCCACACTAATTGTGATCCGCAATGGCGCCTTGCCATTGGGGTTTAATTCGGCGCTTTCTATCCGCCGGCGCAAATGTTCCCCCAGGGCCACCGCCTGCGTCCCCAGCGCCCGCGGCAGCATAATGGCAAACTCTTCGCCTCCCAGACGGCCAAATAACTGGTCATGGCGTAGCTCACGCCGCAAAATATGGGCGAATGCCGCCAGAACGTGGTCACCAATGGCATGGCCATGGGTATCATTGATCAGTTTGAAGTGATCGATATCGATTAACAACAGCGACACCGCCTCCTTCGTACGCTGCTTCTGTTCCAGCAACTCCCTGCCTTTGCGTGTTAAAGCACTACGCGCCAGTGTACCGGTAAGGAAGTCGTGGTTCGCACTGTGCTCCAGCCGGCGCAGCAGTTTACGGCTAACGGCAATCGAGCTGGATAAAATCAGCGGCCCCATCACCAACATGGCAATCCCCAAACGTGCTGACATCAGGCTATCCATGACCGCCCCTCGCGCTCCTGGCGTTTGATACAGCATCAGATTGGCAGAAATGCTGACAATCTCCGTCACGCCGGTGAGAAACGTCAGCAAGGTGACGGTAAATAAATGATAACGCACGGCGCACCATAGCAGTGCAGGGATGGGGAACGCTATCGCGCCCGGTCCACCGATATACACGCTAAGCACCAACGAGAGCAACAACGCCAGCAAAGGCAGACTGGAACGCCATTGCCAGCCAAACTGCAGGCTCAGCAATTGCTTCAAGCGTGGTGCAGCCAACAAGACCGGCAGGATTAACAGGTTGGTAGAGAACTGTTCGCTAAACCAGGACATCCAGGCAATGATCAGCGTATTGTTGTATTGACTGTCAGTGCGCAACACCGACAGCGTTGCCGACAGCGCGGCCCCAAGCAGACAGGCGGTAAACATATATAAAATTGCCTGGGGCTTGCCCATACGCCGTTGAGACTTGGGCAGCATCGACATCACGGCATAGCCGGTGGCAATCAGCGCCATATTGCAGGCATTTAGCCAAAGTGCCAGTGGCCAGTTTTCGCCGGTGCTCAAATCGGCGGCGATCATGCCAAGGTAGGTTCCAACCCATCCCAACATCGTCGCATAGCCAGGTTTACGCAGCATCAAGCCAAGCAAAATGGCATTCACTGGCCAAAACAGGGAGAGCGATCCTAACGGGCGAGTAAAAATGCCAAACAAGGAAAGCAGGTAGGCCAGTAAAAATACATTGACCAGCAGAACCGTGGCCGGCAAACGCTGTTTTGCCTGTATTTCTACGCTCATGAAACAACCTGCGAGGCAATAATAACAACACTGACTATAAGCATGCTTTCTTTCCCCAAAAAAGTTACAACGAACCACAACGCCCATTAAAATGGTCAATTAAATCAATCAAAAACCTTATCTTGTCTTATTAGCTTAATTCGCCGCTGAAAATTTAAAACCCTGTTCGCCAGACTCATCCCTTTAACGAAAGTAGTTGTTAACAGCTTAGTCTAAATTGTTAATGCTACCGAAATAGCAAACTATGAGAAATTATAAGGGTATTAAATTAAGACTCTTCTTACTTACGGGTTATTTTCCTGCAACGCTAGCAGAAGCGCAATGAAAAAAGCCTGTAAAGAGCTGCGGGTTGGTTGGAGGTCGACAACTAAATTGACAGTGACAGCGCGGGCCCACAGGCCAGCGTGGGCCGTGATGGTAAAGCAACCTTAAGCAAATCTTAGGTGTAAAAAAGCCCGGCTAGGAACCGGGCATAACGTGACGAAATGCAGTGTTAACCCAAGCGGGCTAATAACCGGCCTATCATACCCCTCAATTGTGCAGAAAAAGTGGATCACACCAATCTTCCCCCCCCCCTCTTTAACCGTCAAGTCGCCACGGGGTCTAACCGCTGCCAGACGGGCTAACGCATTGAACGCGACCGACGCGCAAAAAAATCCCGCACAAGGCGGGATAAAATCAAAGGGATGGTAATACACTACAGGACTAACACAACATCATCGGGCTGGAATAACATTACCAGCGCGAGTGTATAGAAATGTCATGCCTGGGTAAGGATGATGTGCCAGATGTAACGCCTGATAGAAGCCACTGACAAACCTGCGATTTTCCCTCTGTTAGGACATTATTTGTAACCAATGGCAACAGGTATTTTTGTGGCGTGTGTAGTTGCCGTTAGCCGCTTGCCTAGTGGATTGCTGGCGTTGCACTACAAATCCCTTCACCGCGCCATAGTGCCAAGGTTTATTAATGAGCGATTCCTGTCGTAATAAAAACCAATTTGTAACAACACCATTTTTCTGCAAGAGCTATCTCATGTCTTATTTTGCAGGTTAGTGCTATATTTTTTAAGCACAAACCAACCCTACTTCATGATGAGAAGTATATGAAAAAAAATCGTTTTGGCGTTGCTGCGGCCGTATTGGCTGCGGGTATGTTGTTAGCGGGATGTTCCTCTAAGGTCGCAGAGACTACGCAGTATTCCGGGTTCCTGCAGGACTATAGCAAACTGCAGAAAACTGAAAGCGCCAGTGGGCATCAGGTTTTGCGCTGGATCGCCCCAGGCTTTAAAGAGTCAAACTATCGTGGCATCTATATTGCACCGTTAGTGTTCTATCCACAGGCCAAACCGAATGCGCGTGTAAGCCAGCAAACGCTGGATCAGATCAGAGAGTACGCCAGCACCTCACTAAGAAATGCCGTTGCACAGCGTACAACCCTGTTGCCTAACCCATCGGGCTCACGCGTACTGGTCGCTAAAGTCGCCATTACTGCGGTAACCGCTGAAAACGAAGGAGTGCAATTCTATGAAGTTGTTCCTGTTGCCGCCGTTATTGCCACCACCATGGCTGCCAGCGGGCACAGAACGCAAGACACCGCGTTATTCATGGAAATCAAGCTGATCGATCAAGATACCGGTAAAACGGTATTGGCTGTAGTCCGTAAAGGCTTGGGTAAAACGGTCAGCAATCAGAATGCCCCAATCACCTTGGCCGACGTGAAGAAAGCCATCGATGATATGGTGACGGATGTTGTGAACTTCCCGAAACAATAAGTTGTGCAGCAAAAGATGGGGAAATGGTTTTCCCCATCTTTACCCCTCTCCCAATTTCTCCGTTTAATATGTGAGTGCCATCACATCACCACCCTGCCGATAAACAAGCTGGGACAAATGTCCCGACCAATATTCTAATATCAGAGCCAGCTTCCAGTTTTACCCCCTTTTTGAGGTTGCCGTCGGACCGGCGTCCTGTCCTTACCTGCCGAGGAACTTTATAGTTAACGCTATGCAGAACGACAAAAAAAACAGTGAATGGTTGAGCGTTGTCGAGTTGGTTACCGGTGATGCCATACTTTACGATCTGCTGAAATATTGCCCGTTGGCTATTTTACGCCGCTGGCAGTTGCAGCAAGTCAGGCCTGGCACGCTGATATGTCAACAGCATGAAATTTGTCATGAATTTCATCTGATAGCGCAGGGGAATGTGGACGTATTTATTCATGCCGACGATGGGCGTAAATATTTACAGGCGCGCTACCATGCCGGAGATATGCTGGGTGAGCTCGAGATCTTTGAGCAACGGCCGTATATCTGCTCGGTAGAAGCGACCAGTGAGGTGACATTATTGACGCTTTCACGCACCGATTTTTGCCACTGGCTGACGGTCGACAATTACTTCAACCAGAAAATCATTCAGTCGTTCAGCAGCCAGTACTATCAGCTATCGAAAAAGGCGGGTGAAGACAGTCTCTATTCATTGCACCAGCGCGTCTGTCATGCGCTGTGGCAAAGCTACCAACACCAGGGAGCCAAAAATGAAGGAGAAATTACCATTAACAAACAACAGCTCAGCGAACAGTTTGCCGTGGCCCCACGCAGTATCAACCGCATCCTGTTTGAACTGCGCGAGCAGCAAATTATTACGGTCAACGGTGAACGGATTGCGGTAATCGACCCAGTCCGGTTACACCAGCAGGCCGGGTTTTAATTTTTGGCCGCAGCGCCAACCAGGATAGCCCTATGACTCAACTACAACCGCATATCCGGCTTAGCCGGCAGATGACACACGCCCATTACGCGCTGTTACCGGGCGATCCGCAACGCGTCGAACACGTTGCTCGCTTTCTGGATCAGGTGGAGGATTTTGGCCAAAATCGCGAATACCGGGCGCTGCGCGGTTGGTTTCGTGGTATGGAAGTGCTGGTGATATCCACCGGCATGGGGGGGCCCTCTACCGCTATAGCTGCCGAAGAGCTACATCAGATCGGTGTAGACTGCCTGGTGCGCATTGGCAGCTGCGGCGCAATGCAAACCGCAATGAAGCTGGGAGATCTGGTGATCGCCAGTGCTGCAGTGCGCGATGAAGGCACCGGCAACGCCTATATTCCCGCTGCCTACCCGGCCAGTGCCGACTGCGGCCTGGTTTATCTGCTACGCCAGCAGGCACAAAAGCTGGGCTACAGAACGCACTGTGGCTATGTGCGTAGCCATGACAGTTTCTACACCGACCGCGAACAGGAGATCACCGATTTTTGGTCGGCCAAAGGTATTCTCGCCGCCGATATGGAAACCGCCCCGCTGATGGTCGTTGGCGCACTGCGTAATATGCGCATTGCCTCTATTTTGAACGTGGTGGTGGAACACCTGGGCTGCCTGGAACAGAGCATCAACGACTATCAACAGCAGGAGCATTCCTGCCAACGTGGCGAGGAACGCGAAATCGTGCTCGCGCTCGAAACGCTGTATCAGGATCATCTTGAGAGGACGCAATAATGGATTTTTTCAGCATCAATAACGTCATGGTCAATATTCCCCTGGGTGAAGGTGGCTATGCGCTGTCATGGATCGAAGCCATAGGTACGGTGTTTGGCCTGCTGTGTATCTGGTTTGCCAGCAAAGAGAAGATTATCAACTACCTGTTTGGTTTGATTAACGTCACGCTGTTTGCCGCTATCTTCTTCCAGATCCAACTGTACGCCAGCCTGCTGTTACAGGTATTTTTCTTCGTCGCCAACCTGTACGGCTGGTATGCCTGGAGCCGTCAGAACGAAAATAATGAAGCCGCACTGAAAATTCGCTGGTTGCCACGGCAAAAGGCCCTCACGCTGCTGGTGGTTTGCGTAGTAGCCATCGGCCTGATGTCGCTGTTTATCGATCCGGTTTTCGCCGTACTGACGCGCGTTGCCATCGGCATTATGCAGGGAATGGGGCTTTCAGTGGTAATGCCAGAACTGCAGCCAGACGCCTTCCCACTGTGGGATTCCACCATGCTGGTACTGTCGATCGCCGCCATGGTGCTGATGACGCGCAAATACGTCGAGAACTGGCTGCTGTGGGTACTGATTGACGTGATCAGCGTAGTGATTTACGCCATCCAGGGGGTTTATGCCATGTCGTTGGAGTATATTTTACTGACGGTGATTGCGCTGATGGGGTCGTTCGCCTGGATCAACAGTGCGCGCCAAAATGGCTCAAAACCGTTGGAACAAGAGACAGCACTCAAGGCAATGCCTTGAAAATGGCGGGTATCCCCCCCATGTAACCTGTGTTGTCTGCCATTTCGGTAGGTCTAGCGAAAGGAAATGAATATGTTAGAGAATTATTTTGGCTCTGGGATCGCTCCAACTGAAGAGCAAAAACGCAGATTACTGGCGGTGCAGGCAGCACTGGAACTGTTGAAGGCAACGCTGTCTGACACCAACGACGGCAACGGTGTCGAATACCAGCTGAAGACGGCAGAAAAACACGTCAGCTCTCTGGCAGATGCCATTCAGGCAGCCGTAGAGAAAAAGTAACGTCCTTGCCTTGCCAACCCCTGCGCAATCCACGTTGTGCGGGGGTTTTTATTGGCTGCTCTCCTCAAAAAAACGGCTTACCTCCCCTCACTGTCTTTATCCGTAATTTATATTTGTGCCAGCACTCACATATTTAACCAGGGAATTTTTGATTCCCATTCACAACACATCCCCTCTTCCTATAGTGTGAAAATCAATCACCAAGAGGGCGAAAACTAAAAAAAATAAAACTTGGATTTGCTTACCAGCATTAAATCATGTGCGGCGTAGGTTGCTCATTGGCACGCTATTTTCTGTTTATTATTAAATAAATTAAATTCATTACCTCAAGCACAAGTCGTTAGAGAGATTAATGCACCCAGCTCAACTCATTATGTTTTTAAGTGAGTCGCTTTAGTTCGCCTCTTATTTATAAAAATTAAAAAATGACTTACCTTACACAGGATCATAATAATGAAAACAATACCTCTGGCATTACTCCTTCCTGCCCTGCTAGCCACCAGCGCCGCCGAGGCGGTGACGGTCTATAACAGTAAAGGAACACAACTCGATATTTATGGTCGTATCGAGGCACAAACCGGCAATGAATGGACAGATGAACATACCAATGCCACCAATCTGACCGGCCGTATTGGCTTTGAAGCCAAGCAAAAACTCGATGAGCAATTCGGCCTGTTTGGCAAGTTGGAATGGCAAGTTAACACTCAGAAGAACGATACCAAGGTCGCCGAAGATAACTGGGATATTCGTTATGGCTATATCGGGATTGACGGTAGGGATCTGGGGAAATTGATGGTTGGGCGTACGCGCAACCCGATGTATCAGTGGATGGGCATTACCGATCGTTACATGAACTACACGGCTAACGTTTACTCCAACTGGGTCAGCTCGCGTATCGACTCCTCCTATCAATGGAACCGTCAGGACGGCACATTACAATATGAATATACGTATGGTGGACTGGACGTTCGCACCGCCTACGTGATGGGTAACGGTGCAAGCGACAGCACCGTTGACGATGGGTATATGGCCAGCCTCGGCTACGCTTTTGAATTCCCGGTGATGGGTACGCCACTAAAAATCAAACCGGTGATTGCCTGGCAGAAAATGACCAAAGACCCCAAAAATACCAGCCTAAGCGGCAACTACACCGATTACACCCAAAAAGGGATTGGCATACGACTCAGCTACGACAAGGCTTATCTTGGTATCAACGTTGGCCGACAAACCTACGAGCAAACCGGCAAGCCAGACAAAGATTATGATGCCTTCGACTCGCTAGCCGAATACTGGTTTACCAGCAAAGTCGCGCTACGTGGCGGCTACTCGCAGTTGATCGAGTCTGAAAATGATTACGCCCACCGCAAACAGTGGATCTCTGAACTGGAATATCGCCTGAAAAAAGATGTACATCTTTCTGCCACCTACATTTACGACGATCGGCAAAGCTACGATTCGGCAGAAAACCTGTGGGTACTAGGGTTACGTTACGAATTTTAATCACTGCGCAAGGATGGAAAACATGAACAATTTTCTCAGTTTATTCGCCGTGTTAGCGTTGAGCGCCGGCGTAAGCCACGCAGCCGCGCTGCCAAAAGAGAGCGGTAGTTTCGATTTCACCGTGCCACAAACAGGCAAGAAGATGGAAGTCTTCAGCTACCAGCCGCCCGGTGCTAATGCCAACACTCCTGTGGTGTTTGTCCTGACCGGGCTGAATCGTAACGCCGATGAGTACCGCGACTCATGGGTAGAAAATGCCAAGAAAAACAAACTCATCGTCATCGCTCCGCTGTTCTCCGAAGCCGATTATCCCGGTAACGACGGCTATAACCTGGGGAATATCGAGAATGCCAAAACCCACCAGGTGAACCCTAAAGGGGAGTGGGCTTTCACGGTCATTGACGATCTGTTTGCCGATATGCAAAAACAGGGGATCACCAAACAACAAGACTATTATTTATTTGGTAACAGTGCTGGCTGCCAGTTTGTGCATCGGATGCTGACCTTTGTCCCTGAGGCCAATGTCAAAGCCGCCATTTGTGCGGCAGCTGGATGGTGGACCATGCCAGATGTGGAAAACCCCTGGCCCTATGGCCTGGACAATGCGCCGGTGAAAGTGACGCAAAAACAGCTGGCCGACTACTTTGCCAAACCCGTGCTGATCACCGTCGGTGAAAAAGATAACGATCCATATCACCCTTTGCTGCGCCGCTCTTATGAAGCCATGGCACAGGGGGATAGCCGGTTAACCCGTGCACAAAGCTATTTCCTGACGGCACAGCAAAAAGCCAAACGCTATAAGGTCGACTTCAACTGGCGCTTTACGACCTTACCCGACGTAGGGCATAGCGGCTCGAAGATGTCTGCCTATGGCGCAGAGCAATTTGCCTGGTTTGAACAGCATGGCGAGTTCAAGGTACAACCGTAACTTGAGGAGAACGCGCTACTGCCAAAGCAAGCGGTAGCGCGGGTCAGAAGGGAATGAGAGATGACACACACTTCTGACAAGGGAATTTTTGATTCCCCTTTTTTCTCCCTTGGGTTTTGTTATTAATGAAGGAAGAAATGGCGTAGGGGGGAAAACTGACATGAACAGAGCGGAATTCACTCAACGTATTGCTGGCATTGATAATCTGACCGAAACGGATCGGCGTATCATCGACTATTTTGACAAACACTTTGAGTCCATCCCCTACAGCAAAGTGATTGATGTTTGCCATGAGATCAACATCGCCAAGTCAACCTTGGGGCGATTTATGATGAAGCTCGGCTTCACCGGTTTTCGTGACTTCAAAGAGTCCACCATCGAGCCTGAGCAGCGCAGAAACATCTCCCCCATAGAACGTTTCGACAACAGCAAAAACAGAAAAAACGGCATCGAATTCATTGAAAAACACTGCGGTGAGATCACCGATAATATCAGCAATACGTTGAAAAACATCAATCGCCAGCATTTGGAGAAAACCATCGCGTTGATTTGCGATCCGGAAAAAAGGCTGTATGTGATTGGCAGCGCAACGGCACATGCCTTGGCCGAGTATTTTTACCTGCTTGGCCGCTATATCAAAAAAGACATTGTGCTGCTGGATGCCAATATTGCCAATTTACCGCATAAATTAATCGACTCAAGAAAAGGCGATGTGCTATTGGCGATTTCTTATTATCGTTTTTCCAGTGTGACGACAAGGTTGATAAAATGGTTTTATCAACATCGTGGCGATACCATCGTCATCACCGATAATGCCGTCAATCCGTTCAGCCACTTCGCCACGGCGATGTTGCTGATGGAGAGCCAGCATAGCGGGCTGTTCAGCAGCCGCAGCGCTGGCTTCGTATTAATCGAGGCGCTGGTTAATTATATGGGCGAAGTGAAAAACAACGAATTAAACGAGAACTTCAACGTCATGGAGTCGTTATTCGAGGCATTTAACGTTTTCAATAAATAACACCAACACCAGGCAGTATGAATATACATCAACCATCTTTATAGCCCTGTTGTTTTAGGGCTAAGCATTGACTTACCAGAATGCCATGTAGCAATCCATCTCTGGCGTTTATTTAATGAAAAGAGGCTTTATCATGAGCAGTGAAAACAGCGCAATCCCTGTTTGCCCTGAGCAGCAAATTCTACGTACCTCACAGGGGAATTTATCTTTCCGCGCCGGCGGTGAGGGCGAAACCCTGATCTTTTTACACGGTATTCTGGGCAGCTCAAAAGCCTGGCCATTCCAGTTTGCCGCCTTTTCTCCCCACTACCGCGTCATGGCCTGGGATGCACCGGGTTATGCCGACTCCGCACTGGTTCCGGCCGAGATCGACGCTTTTGTGCTGATGCTGCATGAGTGGGTGCAACACTGCGGGGCAGAGAAAGTCTCCCTCGTCGGGCATTCAATGGGCGGCACCGTTGCCAGCCGCTACGCCGCCCGCTACCCAGAGCGGGTAAAAAATCTGGTGTTGTCCTGCACCCATCCCGGCTATGGCGCGCCAGAGTCGGCCCCAAGCTCGGAAAAGCTGGAAAAAAGGCTGAAAGAGCTCGCCGAAATTGGCCGCGAAGCCTACGGCAAAAACCGCGCACGTGATCTACTGCCGTTCCCAGATGTGCCCGCTACGGTGCTGGACTATGCGGCAGAAATTGCGGCAGGCACCAACCTGGAAGGCCTGAGGCGTGCGACTCGCATGTTGCAGCTGGCCGACAACCGCCCGCTACTGCCCCAGCTCAATATGCCAACGCTGATCCTTACCGGTGAAAAAGACGCCGTGGTGCAGCCGCAACTGAAAGCCGATCTGCTCGCGCTGGTGCCCTATTCCCAACATATCGAGATGCCCGGTATGGGCCATGCGCCTTATTTCCAGGCTCCGGATTATTACAACACGCTATTGCATGAGTTTTTTGCCAAACACTCATAAGGGGACATGATGACTGGATTTATCATCGGGATGATCGTTACCGTATTGGCGGCCTGGTTTATTATCAAAAACTACCAGCCGCAAACCGTGTTACTGCTGGCGGGGCTGAGCCTGCTGCTGATCACGGCGGTGTTCTTTCCCGATCAATCGATATTGTATGGCAAGGCCAAATCCATCGGCTGGGTTGGCGGGGATATTTTCGCCTTCGTGAAAGAGTCTTTGACCACCCAGGTAGCGGGCATCGGTTTGATCATTATGGCGGCGGGCGGTTTTGCCGACTATATGGATCACATCAAAGCGTCGAACTCGATGGTGAATCTGTGCATCAAACCCTTGCAGATGATCAAGGCTCCTTACCTGATCCTGGCTATCGGCTACGTATTATCCCAGTTGCTGCACGTGGCGATTTCCAGCGCGGCCGGTCTGGCGATGCTGCTTTTGGTCACCTTCTTCCCGGTGTTGGTGCGGCTTGGTGTCAGTAAAGCCGCCGCCGCCTCGATGATTGGCATGTCGGCATTTATGGATCTCGGCCCGGCGGTGGGCACCGCCAACCTGGCAGCCAAACATGCCGGTATGGAAACCGCAGTCTACTTTGCCCACTACCAACTGCCCGTCGCCACCGGCGTGATGCTGGCGGTCGCGGTACTGATCTTCTTCACCGCACGCTACTTTGACGCCAAAGACGGGCATATCGTCACCCAACAGCAGGTGGAACAGCCAACCAGCGAAGATACAGTCAAGGTACCGGCATTCTACGCTTTCCTGCCGGTGTTCCCGGTGATACTGGTCATCGTTTTCAGCCCGCTGGTGATTAGCAGCATCAAGATTGACGTGGTGACAGCGATGATTATCGGCACCCTGTTGGCATTTTTCTGCGAATTGCTGGTACGGAGGGATTTCAAAACCGCCTGCAAGGGCATCCAAGTGTTCTTCAAAGGCATGGGTACCATGTTTACCAGCATCGTTTCCCTGTTAGTGTGTGCCGACGTTTTCGCCCAGGGCTTGCAGATCATCGGGGCCGTTGACTTCATTATCCACACCGTCCAGGCCGCGGGCTTTGGCTTTGGCAATATGACGATAGTGATGGCCCTGCTGGTCTGCGTGACCGCGGCGCTGACCGGCTCCGGCGTGGCTGCGTTCTTCTCCTTCTCCGGGCTGGCTCCTGGTATTGCCGCCAAGTTTGGCGAAAGCGCCGTCAGCATGATCCTGCCAATGCAACTGATGGCCGGGATGGGAAGATCGATTTCCCCGGTGGCCGGGGTGATCATTGCCGTCAGCAAGGCCGGTGAATGCTCACCATTTATGATTGTCCGCCGTACGCTGATCCCTGCTGCGGGTGGGATGGTCACCATGCTGGTGCTAAACGGGATCTTGAATTAACGCCCTGTTAAAACTCGGGCAGGGAAATCTCTGCCCTATCATCAGACCCACGCCAATAGTCCATGATTTAACCAAACCCCCGTTCTTTTCTGAAATGTGCTACCGCCTCTATATCGCCTGGTAATCCCACTGTACACTGCCTGAAAATCGCCCTTAATCCGGGTAGGGATGCCGTTTTATTAACAAGGAGTGTTGATATCATGTTCTCAAAGATCATGTTTATTCTATTTGCCGCCGCCGTGGTATTGGTGCTGATTAACTGGGAACGCCTGTGGGACTATATCCGCCCAATGGTGTAACCCGCGTCAAGTGCAGGCCAGCCAACCGGCCTGTCTAGCCCCATGTTCGCCTCTGCCAATCCCAGCGTATTAATCCCCTCACAGTCTCAGCCTCTGCCGCTCCTGACCATTGCCTCTGTGGCAAAGCCTTCCTGTAACGAAATTTCGTGAATGACCTCGCAAAGTGATTAATAAAACGACGGGTGGACTTGCAGTTGTCAACGGGCAGTGATAGAAAAATACTACTTTACGAAATATCGTGAAGAAGGAAAGTACATTACAGAACCGTTGACCAAGGACACCTCATGTCAGAACTTAAATTTGCCACCCGTTTGAACTCCTTTGCCTCAGGAGCCAATCTTTACTGGCCAGAACTAAAAGGCAAACCCTCTGTATCGCAAATGATTGAGCGTGCCGGAACGGTCAAGGGATTGACCCACCTGGATTTAAACTACCCTCAGCACATCAATGAGGATGTTAAAACCATGAGCCAAAAGATCGAAGCGGCTGGCCTGGCGGTGAATGGCATGCAAATGCGCTGGGATGCGCCAGAATTCAAGATTGGGGCGTTCACCAATCCGGACCCAAAAATCCGCCGTCAAGCGATCGAACTGACCAAACGTGGTATAGACGCAGGCCGTGAGTTTGGCGCCAGCTTAATGACGCTGTGGATGGGCCAGGATGGTTTTGATTATTGCTTCCAGGCGGATTACAAAAAAATCTGGGAAGACGCCGTCTCAGCGGTACGTGAAGTGGCCGAATATGCTCCAGATGTCGATATCAGTATCGAATACAAGCCTAATGAGCCACGGGCCTACAGCATTTTTCCCAACGTCACCACCTGCCTGCTGGCGGTTGAAGAAGCTGGCTGCGCGAATCTGGGTATCACGCTCGACTTCGCCCACGTGCTGTTTGCCAACGAGATCCCTGCCTTTGCTGCCGCCATGGTCGCCCGCCGCTCTCGCCTGATGGGTCTTGATTTGAACGATGGTTGGGGCAAACGCGACGATGGCCTGATGGTGGCTTCAGTCAACCCACGGGCGACGCTGGAATTCCTCTGGCAGATGCAGCGTGACGGCTACACAGGGGCTTACTATTTCGACACCTTCCCAGACGCCAGCGGTCTGGATCCGGTGCGTGAAGCCGAAACCAATATAGCAACGGTGATCCGCCTGCTGAAACTGTGCAAACAGCTCGACAATAACCCTGAATTGATGAGCGCCATCAGTAAGCAAGACGCCGTTGCCTCTCAGCAAATTATTAACGACATCATGCTGGCAAAATAGAACCAGCAACCGGGCGCCCTACGGGTGCCTCTAATAATAACTCACAGCACCAAGGATAGAAGAAGATGAAAAAGCACTTACTTTCTGTACTCGCCTCTACCCTGTTTTGCACCAGTGTTTATGCTGCCGATCTGCCACCGTTACAGTCTGATACCGAACCCGATCGTACCGATTGGACCGAACTTAGTGCCAAATATGGCCCCATGCCGGCGGTTGACAGCAAGCTGAAAATCGGCGGCGTATCCAAAACGCTCACCAACGAATATTGGCGTTCCCTAGGGGAGGGCTACCAAACCACGGCCAAAAAATACGGCTTTATGGTGGCCTACCAGGCCGCAGCCAATGAAGACGATCAGCTAGGCCAACTCTCGATCGCAGAAACGCTGATTTCCCAAGGCTTTAATGGCCTGCTGGTTTCTCCGCAAACGGACGCCAACCTGCAACCCGCCTATGAAGTGGCGAAAAGCAAGGGCATCCCGGTAGTCAACGTCAACGACGCCGTCATGCCCAGTGCCGCCCATTACGTCGGTAACGTACAGAAAGATAACGGTGTCCGAGTCGCCAACTGGTTTATCCAGCATCATCCGGAAGGTGGCAAAGTCGCGGTGATCGAAGGTCAGGCTGGCGTTTATGCCGCCACACAGCGTACCAAGGGGTTCAAGGAAACCATCGGTGCCAACGGCAAATTCACCGTAGTCGCCAGCGTACCAGCCAACTGGAGCCGGGAAAATGCCTATAACGCCGCTACCACCATCTTGCAGCAGCATCCGGATATGGTTGGTTTCTACGCCAACAACGACGGCATGGCACTCGGAGTGGTAGAGGCGGTACGTGCACAAGGTAAAACCAACCAGGTCGCGGTGTTTGGTACCGATGGGATTTCCGATGCCTACGCTTCCATCAAACGCGGTGAGTTGACCGGCACGGTGGACAGCTTCCCGGTACTGACTGGTGAAGTGGCGATGGAAGTGATGTTGCGCCTAATCGACGGGCAGAAAATTTCACGCGTAGTCTCCACCCCACAGGCCTTGATCACCAAAGAAAACGCGGATGCTTTCTCCACCAAAGACAACGAGAAACTGCGCCAACTGCTGGTACAGCAATAAGCCAGGCGACGGAGGGTTTATGGAACAGTTTTGTTTAACGATGCGTGGCATCAATAAAACCTACGGCAGCGCGGCTGCGGTTCAAGACGTAGATTTTTCGGTCAGGCACGGGGAGGTCCATGCCTTAATCGGGGAAAACGGCGCAGGGAAATCGACGCTGCTGAATATTCTCTCTGGCGTACGGGCAGCTGACTCTGGTGAAATCCAGGTTGAAGGCCAAACGATCCTGATGAAGAACCCGCTTTCCGCACGCCAGGCGGGGATCGCCATGATCCACCAGGAACTGCAGCATGTTCCTGAACTCTCCGTAGCGCAGAATATGTTTCTTGGCAGGCCGATGACCCAGTGCCAGGGCCTGTTCGTTGATAAGAAAGCACAGTACGCAAGGGCAAAGGCGATCCTGAGACGACTCGACCCCACCATTGACCCGAACGAACCGATCAAGAATTTGAAAGTCTCTCAGCAGCAGATCGTCGAAATTGCCCGGGCATTACTGGATGAGGCCAAAATCATTGCGATGGATGAGCCGACGTCCAGCCTGACGCCAAGAGAATTTGATCGGTTGGCAGAGTTGATCGCCGATCTTAAATCGATGAACGTCGCGCTGATTTATGTCTCGCATAAGATGAACGAGATTTTTAAAGTCTGCGATCGCGCCACAATTTTACGCGATGGTAAACAGGTCGGCGTGGTCAATATCTGCGATGAAACGGAAGAAACCATCGTCACCAAAATGGTCGGACGCAAGATTGAGAAAGTGCAGCATCACTCTTATGTCACCGACAAAGAAATTCTGCGTGTAGAAGACCTTGGACGTGACAAAGCCGTACTATCAGCCAGTTTCAGCGTACAGGCAGGCGAAGTGCTGGGGATTGCGGGCCTGGTCGGCGCTGGCCGCACCGAGCTATTGAAGCTGATCGCCGGTATCGACGCCAAAACCAGCGGCCAGGTTTTAGTTGAAGGCTCGCCGGTGAAAAAGCTAAATGTCAGCTCGGCAATCAAGGCTGGCATCGGCTTGGTGCCAGAAGATCGCAAAAAAGAGGGCATTATTAAGGAGCGAGCAGTAAAAATGAATATGGCGCTGCCCTCAATGAGCAACTTCACCCGCTATGGCTGGTTAAGAAAAGCAAAATTAGATCGCTTGGCCCTCGAAGTGATGACCGACTTAAATCTGCGCCCGCTGAATATTGAAAAACCCATCGGCACCTTAAGTGGCGGTAATCAGCAAAAGGTCATTATTGGCCGGTGGGTCGCGGCAGATAATAAAGTGTTTTTATTTGATGAGCCCACACGTGGGATTGATATCGGCGCCAAATCAGAAATTTATAATTTAATAGAAAAACTGGCCAAGCAAGGAAAGGCTATTGTGGTGGTCTCCTCCGAAATGCCAGAAATTATCCGTATCTCCGATCGAGTGCTGGTGATGCGCGAAGGGAAAATTACCCGGGAACTCAAAGGCGACGATATTACAGAAGAAAATATCGCTCGTTATGCGATTAACGATCTGAATTAAAACCGGCTTCTGTATCTTACATTTTTATTAAGGTAATCATTATGATGACTCAGGGTAAGGCTCAGCCTAAAGTGCCGTCCTCGGCGCTATTCAAGTTTAATCTGCGTGATGCGGGCACACTGATTGGTTTACTGATCATTGTGGTCACCTTCTCGCTGCTGTCACCGGGATTTTTAACGGTGCCTAACCTGCTGAATATTTTACAGCAATCGTCGATCAACGGCATTATTGCCCTGGGCATGACGCTGGTGATTATCTCCGGCGGTATCGATCTCTCGGTAGGGCCAACGGCGGCGTTATCCGCCGTGCTGGGTGCTACGCTGATGGTCGCTGGTGTACCCGTGCCGCTGGCGATAATGGCGACCTTGGGAGTGGGCGCACTGTGTGGGGTTTTCAGCGGCACGCTGGTGGCCTACGCTGGATTGCAGCCTTTCATTGTCACCCTGGGCGGCCTCTCGCTGTTCCGGGCCATGGCGCTGATCTTTACCAACGGCAACCCTATCTTCGGGATCCCGATGGAGTTTCGTGATTTCATCAACAGCGAAATTTTCGGTGTGCCAAGCCCGATCGTGATTGTGGTTACCATCGCCATCACCCTGTGGGTAGTGATGAATAAAACCCCGCTGGGAGAATATATTCTGGCGGTTGGCGGTAACGAAGAGGCTGCCCGCGTAGCTGGTGTGCCGGTAAAAAGAACCAAAGTGACGGTGTTTGTGATTTCCGGCGTATTGGCCTCGCTGGCTTCACTGATCCTGATTGGCCGTCTGGGCGCTGCTGAACCAACGATGGGCAACCTGTGGGAATTGGATGCTATCGCGGCTGCCGCTATAGGCGGGGCATCCTTGATGGGAGGCAAAGGCAGTGTGATCGGCACGCTGATCGGCGCCATCATTCTGGGTTCGTTACGTAACGGATTGACGCTGCTAAATATTCAGGCGTTTTATCAATTGCTTGCCACAGGGCTTATTATTATCATAGCCATGTTGATTGACCGAGCGACAAGAGGCAAGTAATGAAGCAGGATCCGCGAGCAATTGGCGCTCAAATTCGCATGAGATTGCCACAACTGACACCACTGGAAAGAAAAGTGGTGGACTCAATCACCTCGAAAACTGATTTATCCGAGCAAACCTCATTAAAAGAGATTGCGCTGGAAAATAAAGTTTCTGAGGGGATGGTAGTTAAACTGGCAAAAAAACTCAACTTCTCTGGCTTCAGGGAGTTCAGAAGCAGTTTGATTTACTATAACTATTCTGAAGTAGCAAGTTTGCATGCAGAAATTGAGCCTGATGATTCGTCGGAGCAATTACTGGAAAAGGTATTCAAAACGTCCATTCAGGCAATAGAAGAAACCATTTCTATTCTGGACGTTTCTGAGTTTAACCGCGCCGCAGATATTCTGTTCAAGGCTCGGCACATCGATCTCTATGCCGTCGGTGGTTCGGCCACCATTGCCCGCGATCTGGCGCATAAGCTGCTAAAGATCGGGATTAAATCGACGGTCTACGATGATGCCCACACCATGCTGATGTCCGCTGCGATCTTATCGGATGATGATGCCGTGGTGGCAATCAGCCATTCCGGCGCTACCCGTGCAGTCAACGATCCCATTAAGCTGGCCGCGCGCAACGGTGCCAAGGTGATTGCCATCAGTAATTATGCCGAGTCGCCCATTGCGCGTAATGCGCATGTGGTTCTCAATTCAACCTCACAGGGTTCGCATTTGCTTGGGGAAAACGCAGCGGCACGCATTGCTCAACTTAATATCCTTGACGCACTGTTTGTGGCGATTGCGAAAAAAGATTTGAAGCAGGCTGAAAAGAATCTGATGAAAACCCAGCAGGCGGTCCGTGATTTAAGAGAATACTAACATGAGTAAAATCGTAGTCGCTGGCAGTCTTCATTACGACATTATGCTGCAGGCGCCCCATCGACCAGAAAAAGGCGAAACGGTGATCGGTAGCAGTTACGCCTATAAATTTGGTGGCAAAGGGGGCAATCAAGCGGTTTCGGCAGCCAAGGCGGGGGCGCAGGTCAGCTTCGTTGGCGCGGTAGGCGCTGACGATCCGGGTAGGTTCCTGCTCGCGGTGCTAAAGGAAAACCAGGTTGATACCCGCCACGTCGAGATAACATCGGCAGCGCCTTCCGGTATGAGCGTCGCTATCATGGATGCCGAAGGCGATTATGGTGCCGTGGTGGTCTCGAATGCCAACAACCTGATCCCCCCTCAACAGTTGGATAAGGATAGCCTCTGGCAAGATACCGGCATGCTGTTACTACAAAATGAAGTGCCCGAAACGATTAACCTGGCGGCCGCCAAACAGGCCAAAAATCACGGTGCGTTGGTCTGCCTGAACGCTGCTCCGGCCCGGGAACTCAGCGCACAGCTCCAGGCTTGCATCGACCTGCTGGTAGTCAATGCGGTAGAAGCACGCGATCTTAGTGGCATTACGGTCAACGACTTGCACCAGGCCTGTATGGCTGCCGAGGCATTGAGCACTAGTTTTAAGGCCGTGGTGGTCACTGCGGGTGAACATGGCGTCGCCTTCTGTGAGGCGGGTAGCAGCAGCCAATCTCTTCCGGCGCTGAAAGTCGAGTTGATCAGCACTCACGGTGCTGGTGACTGTTTTATGGGCATGTTGTGCGCCTCGTTGTTACAAGGGCAAACATTACCGCAGGCAGTGGCTAGAGCGAACCAGGCTGCCGCCGAACACGTTTCCCACCCCACCCGCTGAATTTGGCGCCCCCTCTCTTGCACGGTAAGGGGGCTATCAACTCACCGCGCCTTATTAATGGTGCAGTTCCATTGCTGGTTCACCACGCTCTGATTAGCGACAATCTGTAACGACAGTGCAGCATCCTGAGTATGAGTGATGCTGTATTCAAGTACCACATCGTCCAGATTACTGGCGGTCCGCTCAACCTTGAACAAAGCCGAACCTTGCTCGATGTTCAGCAAGCTGGCCAGTTTGGCATCGCAGATCACCGGTAAATAACGTTCCGTTGCCTTGGTTGGAGAATAACCGAACGTTTCCCGTAGCTGTTCATACAGCGGGCTGCCTCCGTCTACATGGCTCAGATCGTTATACACCCGGCCATTCAAGTGGGTGATCGAATGGCCCACCACTTTCTTCCCCTGCATGAACAACCGCTCAAGACGCATCAGTTGGTGGCCTAAATCCAGATGCATCCGCTCAGCCACTTCTTGATCGGCCATGGTAGATAACAGGGAAAGGATCTCGACTTCCACCGGCATAGCCGAATTAAAGCTCAGCAGGACATCTGGAAGATCGGTGTAGTGTTTATGCAACGCATCACGATTGATGAAGGTCCCTTTGCCCTGCTCCCGATGCACCATGCCAATACTGGCCAGCGAATCGATCGCTTGCTTGATGGTACCGCGAGCGACCTTAAACTCATCGGCAAGCAGTAATTCGCCAGGGAGTTTATCGTCATAGGTAAAAGTGATGATCCGTTGCAGGATAATGCCTTTTATCCTGAGATACAGTGGCAGTCCATCCGACTCAAACATACTGATGCTCCGCTCAGAGGTAGTGTATTTGGCTCCTGTAAGCGTCAAGTATATCCTGATTTATCTGCTGATTGCCGTCTATGTTTGCGCTTGCCAGGATCGGCGGCGTGCGCTGTTTTTGCTGCATCAGTTCACAGATCCGCAGTACCAGACTGTTAGCAATAGTCGCCCCCATAATGGTCGAGAGCGGTGCTGCTTTCTGGGCCAATCCCGGCAGGCTGACGGCGGCATCGCCATACTCGCATTGGTTATCAATGGTGATATCAGCGATATCCACCAACAGCTTGCCGCTGGAGTGCCGGGATATCACCCGAGCAGCGGTGGCCAGACTGGTGATGGCGATCACCTTAGCGCCAGCCGCCCGAGCGGCCAGCGCGACATCGATGGTTATGGCATTGCGGCCAGAAACCGAGTGGATCAGCAACGTATCCCCCGCTTGCAGCGGCGATTGCTCGATCAACACCCGCCCCAGGCCCTCAACGTTTTCCACCGCGCTGGTCAGAGTTAATGGCCGAACATTGAGCATCAGTGCAGGGGTAAATAGAGGATTAACGATAGCCAAGCCACCGGCCCGGTAGCTCATCTCCTCAGCCAGGATACCCGCGTGGCTGGCGCCGAAAACGAACAGGTCCCTCTCGGCCAGCACCGTGTCTACCATCATCTGCGCCGCACGGTTGATCGTGTCGGGTTGCGATTCCAACTGGGCCAACTTCTGCCGGATTTGTTCATAATATTGGGTCAACGCTTTGCTCATAGCCTTCCCTCTCAACATCAGAATGTTAGCAGCCTGGTCAATGCCGCGATCAGCGGTGCCAGCACAAACATATCGCTGTCGCCGGCCCACAGAGCGGTGTCGGGAATGGTGCCGCTGATGAAATAACTGACACAGAAATATTGTCCCCAGGCCACGACGGTCGAGGTAATAAATCCGGCCAACAGCGCCCCTTTATAGCCGCCGGTGATATTGCCAAACACTCCTGCCGTACCCGCATGGAAGAAAATCACGATCATGCTGGGGATAAACACGTAACCGGTATAGCGGCCGATCAGAGTGAGCCACAACAACGAGCCAATAAAGGCCCCGACGAAGCCTAACACCACCGCATTGGGGGCAAAGTTGAACAGGATGGGGCAATCAAGCGCAGGTTTGGCTCCGGGCACCAGGCGTGAACCGATGCCGTTAAACGCTGGCACCATTTCACCGATGAACATCCGCACGCCGAGCAACACCACTGCAATGCCACCGGTAAACATCAGTGACTGTTTCAGCGCATAGATGTAGAAACTCAGGTCGCCAGACTGCGCCAGGATTTCAGCCGCTTTCGGCGTGCCTTTGATTTGCAGAATAAAGGTCCCGATAAAGAACAGCAGCGACATAGTCAATGCGGTCACCACGTTAGAATCCCGCAAAAAGCCGAGTTTTTTCGGTACCTTGATATCTTCAGAGCTGATTTTATTAGCCGCGAAAATCTGACCAAACAACGCCCCCAGCAAAGCGACGGAGGCGGAGGTGTGCCCCAATGCCACGTTGTCATTGCCGGTGATCTTGCGCACCCAAGGTTGCACCAGAGCGGGTTGCAACGTCCAGTAAAGCCCCATGATCACCGTCAGCATTAACGTCAGTTGCAGGCCGGAAATGGCAGGATTGCTGTTGACCATCACCCCGGCAAAAATCATCGTGGTCCAGAACATCATGTGGCCAGTCAGATAGATATATTTAAAGCGAGTCAGCCGAGCCAGCAGCAGGTTAAGCGCAAACCCACCAGCGATAGCGATAGTCACGCTGCTACCATAGCGTTCGGAGAAATGTACCTGGCCGATAATGTTCGTCAGATTCATCGAGCTCAGGCCAAACACTTCCGTCCAGATAGGCTGGAAAATCAACAGGGCCGAGACGATAATCCCCGCCCCTGCCCCGATAATCAGAAATCCTAAAATGCCTTTCAAGGTGCCAGAGACAATATCCGCCAGCGGCTTGCCTTGTAGCACCAGGCCCAGCAACACAATCAGGCCGATTAAAATAGACGCTTCCCCAAAAATATTGACCGTGATCCAGCGCAACACCCCCAGAAATTCGCTCATGGCTATTCCCCCTGCTTAATAATGCCGGCCTGTTCCAGCGCCAGGGCAATCTCTTTGCTGTCGATATAGTTATTGACGACCGCTACCGGGCAAGAGAGATGTTGCAGGTTATCCACCAGCTCGGCATTGGTGATCACCAGATCGGCACTGGCCGAAGCCGCCGAAGAGACATCCATATGTTCCACCGAAGCCTGGATCCCATACTGTTTTAGCACGGCTTCCACGTTCATTTTTAATATCAGGCTCGATCCCATGCCTAAACCGCATACCGTCAGAATTTTCATTAGTATTCGCTCCGAGTTGAACCTTCAAAATCGCTACCCTGGGAATTTCAAATGACAACCAAACCGCGAGCAAAGTTACCCCGCGCCGGCTATCAGTTGATAAAGCTGCTCAGGGTCACGGGAATTCATTAGGGTATGCAGGTTATTTTCGTCTGACAGCAGAGTGACAATATGCTGGATTAGCTGAATATGCCGCTCGCTGCTGGTCGCTGATAGCCCCAGTAAAACCTGTACCGGATCGTTTTCTGTGTGACCAAACGCTACCGGCTCACGCAGCCGTACCAAACTCAACTGCGCCTTAATCGCCCCTTGCTCTGGGCGGGCATGTGGCATGGCCAATCCAGGGGCAATCACAAAATAGGGGCCAAACTCCCGGTAGCTGGCCACCATCGCCTCAACATATTCCTGGCTGCAAGCACCAGACAGGCAAAGTGCCTGACCCGCCGCCTGAATGGCATCTGCGGCAGTACTGGCCGGGTTATCAATGAGTATTGCCTGGCGAACGATCATCAGTGCCTCCTGCAGCTAAAAGTTGACGAATGGAAGCCAGAGTTGTCTGCAAGGAGTGCTGCACCAGTGCCTGCCCTTTCTCCTCACTGGCGCAGCCAGGATCGCCGAGTACCGCATAGTCGGAAAACTCCGTCCAGTGCACCGGCTGATAGCGGAAATTCTCTGGGAATTCTGGGTAATGCGAACGTGCCAGCGTCATCTCGACGTGTTCGGGGGCCAATGCCAGCATCAGTGAGGTTTCAATCTCGTCCGCATGCATATAGCCGGGATAGGCAATGGCAGAGGTTCTTAACCGCTGGGCGCAGCTGTCCATCCCAGCCCAGCTATAGCTTAGCAACGTGATGCCCTCCTCCTTCAACTGCCTGGCGGCGGCTTTGATGGCATCAAAATTGCCGTAGTGTGCATTGATTACCGCAGTGGTGGTAATCGCGTAACCGGCCATATTGCGTGCCAGCGAGAGCAACAATTGCGTCAGCAGATCGTTACCAATATCGATCGCTCCTGCGTGCCCACGCAGTGACCATACCTGGCTGTAGGACACCACAGGCAGGCTTAGCGCTGCCTCCCCCAATTGTTCATCCAGCAAGGCGCAAAATCGCTCGGCCAATAAATTATCGGTATCCAACGGCAGGTGGTCGCCATGAGGCTCCACCGCGCCCAGCGGCAGCAAGGCAATCTGCGCTTTCGCCAAAGCCTGCCTGGCCTGTTGCTCATTCAACTCATGCAGTTTCATGAAGCCTCCTTAGCCAAAAGCAAAGTAGCGTGCTGGGTTTTCCACAAAGAAATCGTGCAGCAGGGCTTCGCCATCAAACCCTGCCTCTTGGGCCTCTTCGATAAATCTTGGCCGCCAGTCGGCCAGAATAAACTTCAACCCCAAGCCGCCTTTACCGTAATGGGCACTCATGGATTTACGGGCGAAATCACCGCCGATGAGAATTTGTTTCTGATAGCCACGTTGGCACAGCGCCAAAATGGCCTGGGTACGGATATGTTCTGGGTAATATTTTATCCGGCTCATACCGTCAAAAGAGAGAAATGCCCCGGTGTTGGCAATCTGACGGTGGAGCCACGGATCGGGGTTACGATCCATATGAGCAAAACACAGGCGGGACAAATCCAGCCCCAACGCTTTAAATATCTGTGCCTGTTCCAACCCCATGGTGCCCATTTCCGTGTGGCTATGCATCGGGGCGCCAGTACGTTGCTGTGCCCTTACGATAACTTCCATGGTTTTCCGTTCCAGCGGGGAGATGGTGTTATAGCCGGTGCCGCATTTCACCACGCCAGCGCGATAATCGCTGCCTTCGATACCTTCAGTGACTTCACGGCTGACGTGTTCTACCAATTCATCAATCGAAGCCCCTTCGACCCACTCAGCAAAGCTTTGCCTCAATCCAGGCCGCTTGCTGCTCCACAGAAACCCTTTGTTAAACCCGGCGGTGGCAATGATATGCAATCGCTGCCGCTTGGCCATCTCGGCTACGGCAACCACCTGGCGGCCATAATCGGGAGCCGTGGCGTCATAAATTGCATTGCCTCCAGCCTGACGGAAATCCGCCAGTTCGCGTTCTGAAGCCTGTGGATCATCCAGTAACAGATCGTCATCCCCACGCTCTGCCCAATAGGGAGGAATACAGTAAATATGATCGTGGCTGTAAGTGACGCCGAGCTGGTTGGCGGCAATGTCACCATTTAACGTGCGGATGGATCCCATGAGAACGGCTCCCTGGAACGGAAAAGAAGGTAGCTTCAACATAGGTTAAGATTAGTTGACCAGTCAAGTGATCAAGTTCGCAAATTGACCAATCTGTTTTGCACTCGTCGCTGATAAATGACAATGGCCACGCCAAAGCGCAGCCATTGATGGGGAGAGTGGTGTCTGACCTATCTGTCAATTTCACCACGGCTTAACAAAGAACTGCAGGCCAGCCTGACTGGCCTGCAGAGGATTAACGAGAACGCAGATCCAGCGCCACGTCGACGATCATATCTTCCTGGCCGCCCACCATACGGCGCTTACCCAGCTCAACCAGAATATCTACTGCGTTGATACCGTATTTCGCCGCGGCCACTTCACAGTGGCGCAGGAAACTGGAGTAAACCCCGGCATAGCCCAGCGCCAACGTTTCACGATCGACGCGAACGGGCCGATCCTGCAACGGGCGCACCAGATCGTCAGCCGCATCCATCAAGGCATACAGATCCGTGCCATGGTTCCAGCCAAGCTTATCCGCCGCCGCAATAAACACCTCAAGCGGCGCGTTACCGGCTCCTGCCCCCATCCCTGCCAAGCTGGCATCCACACGATCGCACCCTTCTTCTACCGCCACCATCGAGTTGGCAACCCCAAGACTGAGGTTATGGTGCGCATGCATACCGGTTTGCGTTTCTGGTTTCAACACCGCTTTCAAGGCTCGGAAACGGGCTCGGATATCGTTCATATTCATCGCGCCGCCAGAATCCACCACGTAGATGCAGGTTGCCCCGTAACTTTCCATCAGCTTGGCCTGGCTGGCCAGATTTTCCGGCGTCGTCATATGGCTCATCATCAGGAAACCCACGGTATCCATACCCAGCTCACGGGCATAGGCGATATGCTGTTTGGAGACATCGGCTTCGGTACAGTGAGTGGCGACTCGCACCACCCGTGCCCCAGCGTTATAGGCATCCTTCAGATCGTGAATAGTGCCAATACCCGGCAGCAGTAAGGTGGCGATTTTAGCGTGGGTGGTCACATCCGCCGCCGCCTCAATCCATTCCAGATCGGTATGTGCGCCAAAGCCGTAGTTGAAGCTGGAGCCCTGTAGACCATCACCATGTGCCACTTCTATCGAATCTACCTTCGCCGCATCCAGCGCCCTGGCAATGTCCTGCACATTTTGCAGCGTATATTGGTGACGAATAGCGTGCATCCCGTCGCGCAGGGTGACATCCGAGATAGAGATTTTTTTGTCGCTCATAGCCGTTCTCCAGCAACATACGCCATGGCCTGAGCCATACGCTCGGCGGTCGCCAGCGCAGCGGAAGTCATGATATCAAGGTTGCCTGCATAGGCAGGTAGGTAGTGTGCCGCGCCTTCAACTTCCAGAAACACCGAGGTTTTCAGGCCAGAAAAACGACCAATCCCCGGTAAATTAAGCGGTGCATCGGCAGGAATAACATCAAACTGCACTTTCTGCTTCAGGCGATAGCCTGGCACGTAGGCCTGCACGGCCGCCGCCATTTCGTTGATTGAAGCCTCAACCTTGGCTTGATCGACTGATTCACTCAGCACATAGACGGTATCACGCATCATTAAGGACGGTTCCGCCGGGTTCAAAACGATAATCGCTTTGCCCCTCTCAGCCCCGCCGACCACCTCGATCGCCTTGCTGGTTGTTTCGGTAAACTCATCGATATTAGCGCGAGTTCCCGGCCCGGCAGACTTACTGGCAATGGATGCGATAATTTCGGCGTAATGAACTCTGGCCACCCGTGCTACCGCTGCCACCATAGGGATGGTCGCCTGGCCGCCGCAGGTCACCATATTGACGTTGACCTGGCTGAGGTTTTCCTCCAGGTTCACTACCGGCACGCAATAAGGGCCAATCGCCGCAGGTGTCAGATCGATCAGCCGGATCCCCGGTTTGGCCGCCCGCAGGATGGCATCATTTTTAACGTGTGCGCTCGCACTGGTGGCATCAAAGACAAAATCAATGTCGGCGAATTCCGGCATCTGAATCAGTCCGTTAACGCCGGTATGACAGGTTGCAACCCCCATCCGGCGAGCACGAGCCAACCCGTCCGATTCAGGATCGATCCCCACCATCGCCCCCATCTCCAGATGCTGGGCGTTACGCAGGATTTTAATCATCAAATCGGTACCGATATTGCCGGAACCGACGATCGCCACTTTTCTCTTGCTCATCATTGGCTATCCTCATAGAAGTGGGTCGAAACCGTGCCGACGCCTTCAATTGTTGCCATAAAACTGTCACCTGCTTGCACCGGCACCATCGGGCCCAGAGCTCCGGTCAGCACTACATCACCAGCTCGTAACGGCGTGCCGAGGCTGGCCATTTTGCGTACCAACCAGACGGCAGCATTGATCGGATGCCCAAGACATTCACTGCCACGCCCGCTAGACACCACCTCGTTATTGCGCGTCATGCTCATACCGCAATGTTGCAGGTCCACCTCATCGATCCGACGCACCGGGCCACCCAGCACATACACACCACAGGAAGCGTTATCCGCCACGGTATCAACAAACGCGATCGACCAGTCTTTGATACGGCTGCCCACCACTTCAAGCGCTGGCAATACCCACTCCACTGCGCTACATAACTCATCGAACGTGGTATCGGCATGCGGTAAATCACGATCCAGCACCAACGCAATCTCCGCTTCGATACGCGGCTGCATCACCCGCGAAAATGGAATGCCCTGGTTGGTGCCGTAGCACATGTCGGCAAACAGGGTGCCGAAGTCCGGCTGGTCAACTCCCAGCTGTTGCTGAACCTTGGGATGGGTAAGTCCTACTTTGCGCCCTACCACTCGGCGGCCCGCAGCCTGCCAATGCTGCACGTTCAATTGCTGGATGGCGTAGGCCGCCTCGCCGTTGTCGAGGCCGAGACGTTCGCGCAAGGGCCCAATCACCTTGCCGCTAGCCTCGGACTGCCGTAACGCCTCGGCCAATTGCTCCAGATTGTAATCACTCATCATTCGCTCCCTGATTAATGCTTGAGGAAATCCACAACCATGCGGTTAAAGGTGTCGGCATGTTCCCATTGCGCCCAATGCCCACAGTTGCTGAACACATGCAGCTGTGACCCGGCAATGCCTGCGAGCAGACGCAGCCCGGTATCCATCGGCACAAAGCGATCGTTGCGCCCCCAGACGATCAGCGTTTGGGCTTTGATTTCGCCCAGGCGCGGGCTGAAATCCGGGAACTGCTTCGGATTAACGGACAGGCTCTTGACGAAGTTTTCCAGGTGGTCACGGTGCGCCAGAATATTATCGAGGCGGGTTTTGAACAGCGCTTCGGTCAGATCGCTGGGGTCGTAAACAAAAATGTTCATCATTTTGCGCAAGTTCTCGATGTTTGGCTCGCGATAAAGCCCCTGCAACAGCTTGATCCCTTCCGTTGGCATCGGCACAAAGGGGCTAGCACCACCTGTACCGCCCCCCATCAACACCAGTTTGCCAACGCGCTCCGGCCAGGTCAGGGTAAACGCCACGGCGCTGTGGCCGCCCATCGAGTTCCCCAGCAGATGTACCTGCTGCAGATCCAGCGCGTCCACCAGCCCTTTCAAAATGCGCGCATTGAGGTCCGAACGGGAACCGTTACTGACGATTGAATCGCTCTTGCTCCAGCCTGGGAAATCCAGCAGGATCACGCGATAACCTGCTGATACCAAAGGTTCAATATTACGGCTGAAGTTCGCCCAACCGCTGGCTCCGGGGCCGGAACCGTGCAGCATAACCACGGTTTGCGCACCGTTGCCACAGTCGTTGTAATGGATACGCAGGCTGGCTTCACCCTCTTGGATCTGCACGAAGCGGCTGGTATTTTCTTCAGTAAGGTCAAAAGATTGCGATGTCATGATGTTGTTCCTTTATCGTTATTATTTTCGCGGTGCGGCGCTGATTGAGCCGAATCCGGTGATCCACTCAGGAAGCTCGCGGTAATAGCGCCCCTCGGTCTGATAAGGACCAAATGCCGATAGCGCAGCAAAGGCGGCCATCCAGGCTTTAACCTCATGGGTCGAACGGCCAGCGATCGCCGACAGTTCGTCATTGCCCAGCCCGTCCAGTTCCGCCAACTGCCCACCGGAAAGAACGTCCATAAACTGGTTGTCCCAGACCGGGTTGAGAGGATGTAAGGTGCTCTGATCCCGCACAAAAGCACAGGCGGCAGTGATAACGCGGTGCTGGCGTAATTGGCGCTCGTCTGCCGGTAATTGGCGGCCACTGCCCAACAGACGGTCACGCATATGAGCATCGGCCCCGGCCAACTGAGGTACCGGTGGCTGGTGCGAAAGCCCACCGGAGCCCAGGATCAACACCCGTTTATCGAGGCCACGGGCAAAACGTCCGATAGCTTCCCCCAGCAGGCGCGTACGCTTGAAGCCAGGCAAGGGTGGCGCGACCCCATTGATAAATACCGGCAGCACCGGGCAGTTTGACAGGCCACCGAGCAAATACTCCAGCGGCTGGGCAAAACCATGATCCACCTGCATGCAATAGGAAACCGCAACATCAACCCCTGCATCCAACACAGATTGAGCGCAGGCTTCGGCCAGTTCCGCAGGCACCGGCAGTTCGCCAGCGGCACTGCTGAAGTCTCCAATCGCCGTAGCGGCCATACCAATGCAGAACGGCGGCATGATGTCGTAGAAAAAACCGTTGTAATGATCTGGCGCGAACAGGATCACCAGTTCAGGATCAAATGCCTGGATCCGCTGGCGTGCATCGGCAATGGTTTTTTCCACTTCGGCCAGCACCGCTGGGGCCGGATCAACGTAACCCACCAGCGGGGAATGAGAGAGACAATGGAGATAAGCGTTCATATCAAGCCACCTTGTTTTTAGTCATTAGCGTGTTTAGCGCGGAACGGCTATTCCAGACGGTTCAGGTTCCGGGCGTAAAAGCCCCCCCTCACCTGCTCGCGACACCAGATCAACTCCCTCTCCTGCGTAAGAGAGTGGGGTGAGGAGGGGAAACCGGTTAGCCTTCGCGGGGCTACATCAAGCTCTTTAGTGCCACAAGTGGGTCGGTCAACAGCGTTTCATCAACCGGGTTCCCTTGCTGGATCAACCTGCGCAGATGGCGCATTTCCCGGCCTTGGTTCAGCGTGATGGCCCCCACCAGCCGACCCTCTTGCAACGCAAACCAGATGGCGTTGTGCGCCTCAACGCTGCCGCGCACTAACCAATGTTCACTCTGCATGGCCCCGATAAACTGAATATTGCTGTCGAACTGATCGGTCCAGAACCACACCGGCACCGTGGCCGGTAACGGCTGATCCAACATGGCACAGGCCGCCACCAGTGCCTGCTGGTTGGCGTTATCCCAGGTTTCCAGGCGGACAAGTTGATCCCCCTGACGGCGTAAGGTGACATCTCCAGCCGCATAAATATTGGCAACCGAAGTACGGCAATGGTCGTCGACAATAATGCCGTTGGCGGTGGCTAATCCGGCCTGGGTTGCCAGGCGATCGTTGGCTTCAATGCCAATGCCATAAATCACCGCGTCACCCATCAGCCGTTCGCCGTCCTGCAACGTCAGCACCACGTTTTCCTGTTCCAGGGCGGCGTGCTCAATCTGGGCATTAAGGCAAAGACGCACCTGATGTTGTTGATGCAGGCCCGTCAGATAATCCCGCACCGGCGGTGGAGCATTTCGCCCCATCACCATCGCGGCCTGCTCAATCACCGTCACCTCACAGCCACTCTGCTTCGCACTGGCTGCCAGCTCGAGGCCAATGGTGCCAGCACCGACAATCAGGATCCGTTGGTTGGCAGTCAGTACACCACGTAGCCGCCTGGCATCTGCCGCTGTGCGCAAGGTATGCGATTTATCACCCAACGCATCCAGAGATGTAAGCCGTCGTGCCTTGGCCCCGGTCGCCAACAGCAACCGGTCCCACTCCAATTCTTCACCATCAGCCAACAGCACCGTGTGTTGTAAGGTATCGATCCCGACAACCCGCGTATTGCGGCGCAGGACAATGGCATTCTCCTCATAGAAAGAAGCAGGCAGAATGTCTTGCAACTGCGCAGTGGGCGACAACAACATAGCTTTCGACAAAGGGGGACGTTCGTACGGCATTTCCGGCTCTTCGCCGATCAAGGTAATGCCACCGGTAAACCGCTGTGCACGTAGGGCTGCGGCCGCCATAGCCCCGGCCTGACCGCCGCCGATAATCACTATCTGTTTCATGTTGGCTCCTATAACTGCAATCCGCCCGCCACGTGGCGAATACCCCGAATGGCCAGGCCCGCATCGGCATTGATCATCACGCCGCTCAGCGTCCGGTTGTTACGGCGCGAGGCCAGCATCACGTAAGGGCCGGTAAAATCTTCCGGCACAGGGGAGAATTGCAACGGCAGAATGGCGGCAATCTTTTCCGGCGTCAGCGATTGCATAATCGAGGTGTCCTGCTGCCCAAGCGCCTGTGGACCACGCAAGTCACTGGCCATGCCACAAGGCCCAACGCCATTGACCCGCACCTTGGGGGCCAGTTCATAAGCCAACTGACGGATCAACCCTACGTCAGCATGCTTGCTGGCGGTATACAGCGGGCCACCACCACCGGGATACCAGGCCGCATTGGAAAGCGTGAAGATCATACTGCCGCAAGAGTGGATCAATGCCGGAGCGCTGGCTTTGGCACCCAACAGATAGCCCTTGACGTTAACGGCAAACAGCTCGTTAAAGCCGGACTCTAACTGCTCCGCCGGTGTCGCCAGCAACGAGGCATTATGATCCCAGATACCGGCATTGCCGATAAAACAGTCCAGACGCCCAAAGCGGGACAGCGCCATTGCTACCGCACGCTGATTATCGGCAAAGCAAGTCACGTCCCCCTGCACGGCCACAACCTGCTCACCAAACTGCTGCTGTAATCGGCTGACCTTTTCCTCTGAACGCTCCAGGGTCACTACCCTGGCGCCCTCCTCAATAAAGCGCGCCACCAAAGCCAGCCCTAACCCTGAGCCGCCACCGGTTATCAGCACTACATCATCTTTGAGATCGGACATCAGGCTCCCTCCGGTAAATCGATGAACACGGCCCCCTCTGACACGGTGACCAGATAGGTTTGCAGCGGCTCCGTGGCGGGCATGCATAGCGCTTTACCGGTTTTCAGGCAAAAGTTGGCCGAATGCAGTGGACATTCCACGGTCGCGTCATCGTCGATATAGCCCTCGGACATCGAGGCATTGCCATGGCTGCAACGATCGTTGATCGCGTAATATTCACCGCCTACATGAAACAGCGCGATCGTCGGCTCAGTATCGAGCCGGAGAGCTTCCCCCTCCGGCAACGCCCCAACAGAACAAGCATGGATTCGTTTCATCAGAACAGGATGCTCATGTTGTGGGAGGTAATAACCACCTGGTCGAGAATAATTTCACGCCCGCACAGCCCCCACCCCTCTTCGGTTGAACGGCGGCGCAGCAGATCGGTACGGGTGCCAACGTAGAAGGTTTCGTCGCGCTCTTTTTGCGACCGGTAAAGCAGGTAGTTAACCCTTACGGAGAACACATCGGCCTGCGCCGTTTCGCTGATAATGCAGTTGCTGACCATATGGCGAGTACGGGACGGAGGCTCTTCAGCCCAGGCCATTCCGGTTTCCAGGCGAGCGATCCGGCGTTCCAGCTGTGATTTGGTGTCGTTGAAAATCCAGGTGGTCGGCGGTTGCACCCCTTTACGCCGATCGCGGGTCTGGGCATTAACCATAGTGCGCATGGTGTAGCTCAAATCGTCGTCAAGCAGTTCCAACCAGGCGCGGAACGCCCAGTCATCCAACAGGGCGGCTTCGTGGTAGAGAAACTGGGTAATCTGATGCTGGAGTTCCATAGAGATCGGATGGCTCATTTCATCACCTCCTGCTGGTAGGCTGCGGTTTTCTCTTGGACTTCCTGCCAGGTTTCGCTGCTCAGCAAATCCGCCCAACGTTGGTACATGCCGCGCGCGGCGGTTTCGGAAAAGATGTAGTTGGTAATGCCGGGAATACCGTCTTCACGGCGTTTTTCCTGATTCAGCCCCATCTCCAGGCACAATGGATTGTTGCGGGCCTGGTGGCCTTTGAGCAGTTTCTGGATCTCAGCCCAGTTTTCCGAATCATCCTGCTCAAGGAAACCGGCAGGGCCAAAGGCTCGGGTAGCGCTGTTTTCAAACGCCGCTTTGGTTTCCGGCGAGGCGGCCTTGTCGGCAATGCAGAATGCCCAGACTTCTACCTGGTCCGGCCCGCGTGGATGCCAGACGCGCAGGGTGGCGGTGCCATTGAGCCAGGAGAGGGTGGGGAAAATATTGTTATGCCCGGCCAGACGCAGGGCACGGATTTTGCCCAAACGCTGCTCGGCTTCGGGGTAGCTTTCCCGGTAGTAGCGCGAGACTTCGCCATCAACCCACACGTTGGCGTCCGGTTTTTCGGTAAAGAAGAAGCCACAGCCGTGGCCGTCCTGGCCGAATTGCACCGCGTCTTTGGCGGTTTCCCATACCGGGCGCGGGGTTTGATCATTACCCAGTTTTTTATCGCTGCCGTCCTGCATGCCGCCCAAGACCTGTACCGCCGAGACATGGCTGAACAGGGCATGATACTGATCGCTGGCGAACTGCTCGGCCGGGAACTTCCAGTTGCAGTTAATGACCCACTTCTGCACACCACCGACAATTTCGGTGCCGCCTTCCCGCCGATCCAGCAAACCATCCAGATACCAGGCCATATCCCCCAGATATTCTTTGAGTGGCGGAGCACTGGTATCCCAGTTGCCAAATATCAGGCCTTTATAGCTTTCGACACCGGGCACTTCCTTCAGCCCCCAATGCGATTTGCACAGCCCTTGCGGGTAGGCACGTGGCTCTAACGGCACCTCGACCAATTCACCATCGATGCCATAAGACCAGCCGTGGTAAGGACAGGTAAAAGCGCGGGTATTGCCGCTGTCCGCGTAGCTGACACGCATTGCACGGTGGCGGCACTGGTTGAGAAACGCCTTGAGGGAGCCATCTTTCTGACGGATAACGACTACCGCGTCTTCCCCCATGTAGGTGTTAAAGAAATCGCCGGGTTTGGGGATCTGACTTTCATGGGCCAGAAACAGCCAGCAGCGGCCAAATATACGCTCCAGCTCTAATTGATAAATGTCCGGATCGGTATAGATCCGTGGCAGAACTTGCCCATTCCGGGTGTCGATCAGGCTATAAACATCTAATTTTGCGTTGGTGGTCATATTATTTGATCCTCATCCAAGAGATGTATTGACCTTCGTAGGGGTTACGCAAAGGATGTTGCTTTCCAGTTACTATTTTGTGAAATAGTAAAAAACGACCGTACCAGACATTTTTTCTATGATGGGAGAAAAAGGCATGGAGCTAAGACACTTACGTTATTTTGTCGCGGTAGCCGAAGAACTCAATTTCACCCGGGCCGCCGAGAGGCTACATACGTCGCAGCCTTCATTGAGCAGCCAGATAAAAGATCTTGAGGGTTGTGTGGGCGCGCCATTATTAATCAGAAATAATCGCCAGGTTTCGCTAACCCGCGCCGGAGAAGTATTTTTACATCAGGCGATCAATATTCTTGAATTGTCAGAGCAGGCAAAACAGTTGGCGCGCAAGGCCATGGAACAACAGGTTCGGCTGATCATTGGCTTTGTGCCCTGTGCGGAAGTGAACATCCTGCCTGACGTTCTGCCCCAGTTACGCCTGCGGCTACCGGCGTCCAGTATCGAACTGGTGAGTATCATTACCACTCAGCAAGAAGATAAGTTATTGAAAGGAGAGATTGACGTTGGTTTTATGCGCCGCCCGATTATCAGTAATCAACTGAACTACCGGGTGGTTTATCGTGAGCCCTTGGTGGTGGTGATGCCCATTGATCATCCGCTGAGTAAAGAATCGCAGCTAGAGCCGCAACATCTTGATGGCGAGAATTTTATCAGCACCGATCCGGCCCACTCCGGCGCGTTGCACCAGATGGTGACTGCCTACCTCGCCGAATCCCACAGCAAGCCCAAGATCGTGCAGGCAGCAACCAACATTCTGGTCACCATGAATCTGGTAGGAATGGGGCTGGGCCTGTCTATTGTGCCGCGCTATGTCAGCCATTTTCAGTCATCGAACGTGGTCTTCCGCCCGCTACCGGCCAGTGCACCACAGATTGAATTATTGATGGCATGGCACAGAGAGAACAGCAGCCCAGCGCTGGCACAAATGATTGACCTGGTGGAAGAACAACCTGAGGTTTAGCTGTATCGAGCCTGCTTCTCCTTGAAGTGGCCACCTCGGTTTTAGTGATTTTTGCCCCCCCTCCACAAGGTCACATAGTGACTTATGGCAAAGAATACAGAGCTCGCCATTATGAAAATGGGTACCACACAGTGGTTCCTCATCTAGCATTCGTTATCTCAGCTCATGTTTAGTGGCTGATTTTCGCCAAATCGTCTGCCGAGAGGCCGGTCAATTTCATCACCTGGGCGCGATCGAAGCCATCAGCCAGCATGGAACTCGCAATTTTCAGGACCGCCTCCCGACCTTTCTCAATACCTATCTCGATACCTATCTCAATACCTTGTTGTTTGAGATATTCTGCAATAGTCATCAATTCCTCCTCGTGCTGTGGTGCACGCCTCGCCAACTCGTGGATCAATACACCCGGTTCAGTCGTGCTCCCCACCTGCAACATATAGTTAATCAACGATATGAGTTGCTCTTTGTTAGTGTATCCGGCCAGCAATAATGTGACCAGTTGTTCCTTGAGTTCAGCCAGATCACGTAGGCGCACGTGCTTTTGCAACAGTTCAAGAATGGCCATACGGCGATGTTGCATGATGTCATCGTCTGGAATGATGGTGACATCAACCAAAGGAAAATGGCCTGCATAGAGCTGCCTGGCCAGCTCGGGTTCACTGAATTCCTCTAGCCAACTCATGGTATAGGGATAAGGCGTCACCTGACCGTGATAAAAGAGCATTGGGATAACCAGCGGAAGCTGGTCATGACCCGCTTCCAGATGGCGATGCATCGCGGCAATGGCATAGCGTACGAGTCGAAATGCCATGTGCTTATCGGGTGAGCTTTGATGCTCAAGCAAAACGTACACATAACCGTCCCCCTGCTCCGTGTGCAACGAATAGAGTACGTCGGAGTAGTAAGCACGCAGGCCACTCTCGATAAAACTACCAGATTCTAGTTTTAGCGTATTCAGATCGCAAAATTGCAGCAAGGCAGGCGGCAAGTGCAATTCCAGAAAATCTCGGGCCGTATCTGGGTGAGTCAGAAACTGTTTAAATACCGCATCGTGCAGTGTAGGAGTGGTTTTTTTCATGTTGGTCATCCTGGACTTAACATAAAAAACCTACCACAGGCATTCGCCCACTCACATTATGACAGTATTTATATGGAATCTGACTCGCATGCGGGCGCCCCTACGATGCCTCTTTGCGCACTACGTTGACCCGCCAGATACCAAAGCACACCAGCACCAGCGCCACGGCATAACGCCATTCCGTGATGCTTTCCTGTAAGAAAATGGCCGATAATACCGCACCGGAAACCGGGATCAGGAAGTTGAACGGCGCAATCATGCCCACGCGGTTATATTTCAGCAGCAGGCTCCAGAGCGCAAAAGCAACCGATGACAGCAGCGCCAGGTAGCCCAGGATCGTCACCGATGCCCAGCCGTGGAACTCTAACCGGCCCCCTGCCAGATATCCCCCAACCGTCAGCATCACACCGCCGATGGCCAGTTGCCAGCCGGTCATGATCGTCGGATCGACGGTCTGCGAAATGCGCTTGCCATACAGCGTAGCGGCCGAAAGGATAAACGCGGCGATCACCACAAAACCGTCCCCCAGCCAGCTAAAGCTGAAGTCCATCAGTTGACTGTTGAAGTTCACCACCATCACCCCGGCAAAACCCACCACGCAGCCGACGATTTTATTCATGCTAAGACGATCGTTTTTATAAATGAAATGCGCCAGCAACACGCTAAAGAAGGTGCCGGTCGCATTCATGATCGATCCTTTTACCCCAGTGGTGTAGGCCAGACCGATATAGAAGAAGACGTATTGCAGTGCCGTTTGCGTGCTCCCTAACACCACCAACTGTGAATACTGGCGTCGTGACAAACGGCCGATGGGCTTACCCTGCAAGATGGCAAACAGCAGTAATAAGGCCCCTGCAATCACAAAGCGGTAACCGGCAAAGACGATCTTGCCGGGGAGATCGTCGGTGGCGATCTGGAAAATGTCATAGCCGTTTTTAATCGCCGGGTAGGCACTGCCCCACAGCAAACAGCAGAAAGCCGCACACAGCCAAACGAACTTCGGCTGGGTAAACAACGACAGGTTAGTCTTCACGCCCCTTTCCTTTCAAAAAATTAAAATCCCGTTTCATAATTACGTATTATCCGTAAAAACAAAAAAATAGCCCGTTGTTTAATCAATAATCTGGCTGAGCCATTCTCTGTCACAACGCGTTATGATAGGGGCAAGAAAAGCAAAACTCAGGAGAGCATGGCGTGTCTACCGCAACCTTTAGTCGTTTAACCTCCCTTCTTGACCAGCAGCAGGCGCGCTATCGCGTGGTTGAGCATCCCACGGCAGGAAAATCCGAAGAAGTCGCCAAGATACGCGGCACCCAGTTGGGGCAAGGGGCGAAAGCGTTGGTGTGCCACGTCAAGGGCAACGGCATCAAGCAGCACGTGCTGGCCATCCTGCCCGCCGACCAACAGGCCGATCTCGGCGCGTTGGCGCAGGGTGTTGGCGGTACTCGCGCCTCACTGGCCAGCCCGGTTGAAGTCGACCAACTGACCGACTGCGTCTTTGGCGCGATCCCGCCGTTCAGCTTCCACCCGGATTTGCTGCTGGTCGCCGACCCGCTGCTGTTTGAACGCTTTGACGAGTTGGCCTTTAATGCTGGCACGCTGGAGCGTTCGCTGATCCTCAACGCTGGAGATTATCAGAGGATTGCTCAGCCTAGATTGGTGAATTTCATTCGCATGGAGTGAGCTCCGGCCCCTCACCCCAACCCCCTCCCTCAGGAGAGGGAGCTGCTACGGCGTTATCGTTATGTGCAGAGTTTAACTTTAATATATTGATATATAGGATAAATAAATTAGCCAACAGGTGGCACGCACGGTCCCCTCAGGAGAGGGAGCTGCTACGGCGTTGTCATTATGTGCAGAGTTTAACTTTAATATATTGATATATAGGATAAATAAATTAGCCAACAGGTGGCACGTACGGTCCCCTCTCCCTTTGGGAGAGGGTTAGGGTGAGGGGAAATCGCTCAATTTTATTGATTCTGTAACAGCAGCTTGGCCATATTGATAGCCTCAATCAGCTGTGGCCGGTTAACCCGTGGTGACTGGCTGTCCAACAGGCGTTGCCATAAGCTTATCGCCTTGGCATATTCCGTATGCATAAAGGCATCGGCAGCCAGCAACATCAGCGCCGAGACCTCATCCTTATCCAACGCCAAAGCCTTTGCTATATTGCTCTCCACCTGCGGGGTAATACGCTGGCCTGCCTGGTAATAAAGCACCGTTGCCAACGCCGAGTAAAGTTCGGCATTCGCCCCGCGTAGAGCCAATGCCCGCTGATAGGCCGCCTGCGCATCGGCAAAATTATCGTTAAACAGATAATATTCCCCCAGCTGTGCCCACAACACGCTGTCCTGCGGTGACTGGTCGATCTGTTGCTGTAACTGCTGAAACTCGCTTTCGGCCTGCTGATGAGGCGTGAGCGGTAGGACGGGCAAGCTGCGCTTATGCTGTTCGGCCAACACGGTAACCGGACGGCCGCTGGCCACATACCAACCCGCGGAAAGGCCGAGCACCAGCACGATAAACAGCAGAGGGAAAGAACGCGATTTCATTCCGCTTTCCTCCGCCGCCATAACACCAGCCCAATCGCCCCTAACATCAGCGGTGGCAGCCCCCAGAGTAACAACGTCGAGGGCTCAAAAGCCGGTTGGTAGCGGACAAAGTTACCGTAGCGTGCCGTCATAAAACTCATGATTTCCGCCTGCGTTTTGCCTTGTTCGGTCATGGCAAACACCTCATGGCGCATGGCGACCGCCGCAGGGGCATTGGACTCCAGCAGGCTCTGATTCTGGCATTGCGGGCAACGGATCTGGCCTGCCACCGTCAGCGCCCGCTCCTGCATTTCCGGCGAGGTGAATGCCCAGGTATCGACGATCTGGGCCACCAGTGGCAACGTGATGCTCCCCCACAACAACAGAGCAGTTAACCAGCGCATGCTTGCCTCCTTTGCCAACCGGCGGCCAACACGCCAATCATCATCAACGCCCCACCCCACCAGATCCAACGGATGCCGGTCTGCACATAAAAGCGCATGGCATAACGCTGCTCGCCACTTTTTTCGCCCATAACCACGTACCAGTCATGGAAAGCGTTCCAGTCGATGCCTGGCTCAAACATCTGTTGGCGGCGTGCGGTGTAAAACCGCCTTTCAGGCGTTAACTGGGCCACGGGTTTGCCTTGCTGGGTAACCTCAATCACCGCCTGTTCACTGGTGAAATTAGCCTGAGCCTGTAGATCTACCGAACGCAGCGTAAATTGGTATCCCGCCAGGCTGACCGTCTCGCCCACGGTGACGTTCAGGCTGATTTCATGGCGTTGCAGCGCCGAACTGGCAATGCCTAATGCCGTCAGCAGCACTCCTGCGTGAGCGATCCACTGGGCATAACGCCGCCGCCTGAATCCGCCGTAACACATCAATACCAGCCCCAGCAGCCCAAACGGCAGCAGCACCAGATTGAAATAAGGCGCGCCAACCGAGATCTGCCCCCACCCCATTATCCGATAGAGCATCGGGTACAAAGTCCCCACCAGCACGATCAGTGCGGCGGAACTGAGAAGCAACAACGCGCCGAGCAATGCAGGTTTCACCGGGGACATAACGGCTTTCCCCCGGTTGGCACGTAATGCATAAATCAAAAACGATGAACCACTAAGGAACGCAAACAGGATAAACAGCGGCAATGCACGCTGCTCATCCAACGCAAAGGCGTGCACTGAAACCAGGATGCCAGAACGCACAATCAGGGTGCCCAGCAGGCTGAGAACAAAGGTGCCTAACGTCAGCAATAGCGACCAATGCCGCAATCCTCCGGTACGCTGGCCGACTGCCAAACTGTGTAACAAAGCAGTCGCGGTCAGCCAAGGGAGCAGTGAAGCATTCTCCACCGGATCCCAGAACCACCAACCGCCCCAGCCCAACTCGCTGTAAGCCCACCAGGACCCCAAAATAATCCCGGCAGTGAGGAAACACCAGGCCGGTTTGGCCCAGCGCAGGCACTGCCCGGCAATCTCGGCGCTAAACTCCCCTTGCAGCAAAGCAGCAAGCATCAGAGCACTACAGGTGGCAAACCCTGCATAGCCCAAATAGAGCAGCGGAGGGTGCAGGATCAGGCCGATATGTTGCAGCATCGGGTTCAGATCGCGCCCTTGAACCGCGGCGGGAAAGAGCCGAACGAAAGGATCGGAGAAGAACAGGATGAAAAGCAGAAAACAGCCGACGATCAACGCCAGAATGGCCAGCGTGAGCGGCTGTAGTGAGCGCATCGATTTAGGGCTGAACAAGGCAAAGCAGGCAGACCAACCGGCCAGGCACAGCAGCCAGAGCAGCATCGAGCCTTCGTGCCCACCCCACAGCGCCCCAGCCTTCATCAGCGGTGGCAACTGGCTGTGACCATGCTGTGCTACGTACATGACCGAGAAGTCATTTTGCAAAAACAGCTGTAGCAGAATGGCGAAAGACAGTGCGATTAACACAAAAATGCTCAGGCTCCAGCCACGCACTGGCAACAGCCCACCCCAACGGCGATCCATCAACGTCAACAGCGTAATGCCAGCCAGCAGCAGCGACGCCGTACAGGCCAGCAATAACGCAATAAATCCCAGCTCGGGTAACCACAACACATCTACCGCCTTATTCTCTTCTATCTGTCCTGCTCTACCCTATGGATTTAAAGTCGGCCGCTCATGCGCATCCCTGCGCTCGCGGCATTCGTACATCCTTGTACAGCACTGCTAGGCGACAAGCTTGTTCATCCCCAGGAGCTTACTTTTAGTAAGTGACCGGGGTGGGTAAGTGCAGGTAACAACGCTGCGGCTTGAAAGACGACGGGTAAGCACTCAGGCAACCGTCATCTGCCCGGCATACAGAATAAAATAACGCAGCAACAGCACGCCACACAGGCTAGCGCCGCTGATCAACAGGATATGGAAATGCGCTTTCCCCCAGCCCAGAGCTTTCAGCAGCAATGGCATAATCAGCCCGCAACCAACAACGCCCAACCAGAACCACCAGGACCAGAACCCACCGCCAAGCGCGGCCGACAAGGCACGGAGTTTGCCGTCATCCCCCAGCCACAGGCCGATGAAGAACGCCGCCAGCAGGAAGATCTCCAGCCACACCACCGGCGTCTCCAGGCGATGCAGGAAATGCACTTCCCGGCTGTGCAGATGACCTTTAGGTCCGAAGGCCGCCACCAGCAGTGCCACCGCGATCCCGGACGAAACGCCAGAGAACAGGAACAGCACCGGTAACAGCGGGTTATTCAGCATCGGGTACGACTTCAGCGCCGAAAGCAGGAAGCCGGTATAAGCCCCCAACAGCACCGCCAACACCAGCATCACCGTTTCTATTAGCCGCAACAGCGGCAGCAAGCGCTGCAGCAGGAGTGGGATCACCGCCAACTTTGGCAACCAACGCTGTTGCAGCGCCGCCACCTCGTCACGGAAGATCAGCGCCAGCCAGACCACCAGCACCACCATATAGACCTGGAACAGCATCACCCCCATCGACATCACCGAGGTGACGCTATAGTGGAACATCAGTTTCCAGAAGGTCCACGGACGGGTCAGGTGGAAGATCAGGATCACCAGCCCAAGCATGACCGAGGTTGGGGCGATAAACAGCGTGGTTAACATCACTCGGCTGTTTGAGGCCCCCTCCTCTGGATGATAACGGCGCAACAGGATAGCCAGGGTGACCAAACCGGCAGAGATGCCGATCAGGAACAGGTAAATCGCAATGGGCCAGTCCCAGACCAGAGAGTCAAAATGAAAGGCAGAAGTCATTGACTTGTCTCCCCATATTTAAACGGCACGCGATACATTTTTGGCCGTGTCCCCAAGGCTATCTTGTAGCGATAAGTGGTCTTTTGCTGCAACAGACGCGAAATATCACTGTGTGGATCGTCGAGATTACCAAAGGTTAATGCCTTGGTAGGGCACGACAATACACAGGCTGGCTGCTTGCCCTGCCGCAGGTTGGTCTTGCGGCAAAAATCGCATTTATCCGCCGTTTTGCTCACCGGATGAATAAAGCGTACCCGGTAAGGGCACGCAGCGATGCAGTATTGGCAACCGACACAGAGATCCGGGTTCACGTCGACAATGCCGCTGGCGGCATCGATAAACGAGGCTCCGGTTGGGCAGACATGCACACAGGGAGCATCATCGCAATGCTGGCACGAATGGCGGAAAAACCGGTATTTCACGTCCGGAAATTGGCCTATCGGTTCGCTACGGACGATCTCCAGGCGTGAAACGCCCACCGGCACCTGATTGACTTCGCGGCAGGCATCGATACAGGCGGTACAGCCGATGCAACGCGACTCATCGTGGATCATGCCGTAACGGATGCCATTGACGTTCATGGTGCGCGCCAGCAGCTTTTCCGCCAGGGTCGAGCCAGCCGCCAACACGCCAATGCCTACGATAAAACGGCGCCGTGAGCAGCTCATGGCTGCCCCTTATCCAGCCTTACGGACGCTGGATTAAACGCGGGATCATCCTGTTGTTGACGGTGGCAGTCCACGCAGAGCTTGATCCGCCCCTTATCGTTCAGCCCCTGTACCTTATCTTGCTGCGGGTGCAAGGTATGGCAGCTGGCGCAGCTCACCTTGGCCAAATGCACATCATGCGGCCAGAAGGCTTTTTGCAATGTCTCTGGCAAATGGCAGGACAGGCAAACGCTGTTTTGCTGTTCCACGCCGAACATCGGCTCGTTGAAACGCATCACATCCTTCACGCCCTCACGGTGATGCAGCGAAGGTAAACCGTGACAGTTGGTGCAGGTCAGTGGCAATTTGTTATTCGGGTTAATGGCTCCCGCATGTTTACCGTGCATCGCATTTTGTTGCGGCTTGTGGCAGCGCAGGCAGGCCTCATCCGGATTACGTTGCAAGGTGACTTCCGCCGATTTCTGTTGAACAGCGGGGCTGTCGGTCTGGGCCGATACCGGTAATACTGTCAGCCAAAGGCTACAGGCAAGCACCCCGGTAGTTAATAACGAACGCAGTACGCTCATATTGACTCCATTTGTTTACGCCCCGCACACGGGGCGGAGGGGTTATTTGCCTAACAGCCCGGTTTTACGTGCCTGTTCTTCCCACTGCGGTACCACCGTCTTGAGGAATTCCTGCTTTTCGGCGTTCAGCTGCGGCATGTCCATACCCAGCGCCAACTGAGCCTTTTCCTTGGTGGAAATGTCTGGCAGTGGGATTTCAGTGGTGATGCCCTTGGTCGCTAGCAGACGGATCAACTGAGTCCGAGCCTGTGCTGCCTGATCGAGCGCGGTGCCCAAAATGCGCAATGCAACTTCTGGCGCATGCATTTGAATACCGTGGGAAGCGATGGCAAAGTCCCAACGCCACTGTGCATGACGGATATGGGTCAGGATCGGTTTCATCTCTGCTTCGGTAGCTCCGGCATCCCAGGCTGCTTTCGCCTCAAAGTGCGCGTGGACCAGTTGGTCTTCTACCTTCAGCTTGATCTCGTTGATATCCTGCTTACGTTTTTCCACCACCGCCTGCATGCTGGCTTTATCCTGGGTGTGGCAGTTCTTACAGGTTTGTTCGTAGTTATCGAACGGGTTGCCAATTTTGTGATCGGTGTAGATCTTGCCTTGGGCGTTTTGCACTTTCGGCATATGGCAGTCGATACAGGTGACGTTGTTCTTGCCATGAATACCCGCGCTCCAGGTTTCGTATTCTGGATGTTGGGCTTTTAGCATTGGCGTCTTGGACAGCGGGTTGGTCCAGTCGGAAAATTCGATGTTGTCGTAATACACTTCCATGTCATCGACCGTGGTGCCCTTGTCCCAAGGGAATTTCACCGCTTTGTCTTTACCATCAAAGTAATACTCAACGTGGCACTGCCCACACACCATCGATTGCTGGTCGAAGCGGCCTGCCTGATCAAACGGCTTGCCGATCGTCTGCATAGCGCGAGCCGCATAAGGGCGGGAAAGTTGCAGCGCAGGTTTACCGGCGGCAAAATCAGCGGAAGCGGTATTGTGGCAGTCCGCACAGCCGAGGTTATTGACGATTTCCGGCCCGCCACGCGCCCATTTACCATGGAAATAACTCGCTTCGCCCTGTTCGGCGATCACCCTGGCAACGTCCGGGCTTTTGCAGCTCCAGCAGGCCATTGGCAACGGACCATCTTCTGCCGTTTTCGGGGCGCCGGTACGCAAGGATTCACGGATATCCGTGATGGCATAGGCATGTCCACGCGGCTTGTTGTAATCCTTGGCAAACGGGTATCCGGCCCAAAGAATGACCAGACGCGGGTCGCCAGCCAAAGCGTCTACCCGATCGGACTGCTCGGAAGTCGCCTGCCAGGACTTATATTGGTCAGGGTGAGGTGCAGAGAAGGTTTCATTCTTGGCTTCAACCTTCTGCGGCGTGGCGGCAGGTGTCGCATCTGCCTGTGCCGAGAAAGAGAGAAAAACCGCGTACATCCCTGCCAGAAATAGCATCAATAACTTGCTTACCTTATTCATAAGCATCCCATCCATTTTGCCTGCTTGAGAGCAGTGCTTTTATTAGTCGTTAAGTTCTTGTTAGAACAGATTTTCGCCATTACACCGTGCGTAGGGATACCATAGACCCCACAAAAAATGTTGTCTTTGGTCAAGTTCCGGCAGGTTGTTCAGTTGTTGATTGAATTTTGCGAGGCAGCGCAAACTCGAACTAACTCTAATTAGTTATTGAAAGATAACGAGTTGGATGGGGGAAACAAAATGATGACACATACTCGATGTTCCACTCTCCCCCAAAAATGAGAGGGACTAGTTCAGAGCGGTCGTCAGATACTGAAGGTAATCTGCGGAATGTCTACCTCGGCCATTGCGTGTAAAAAAACTGCATTTTTTAATTGACTGACCGTCAGTCAATTAATACCGTAGCGCTACTCCATACGCAAAAGAGGGATTTATTATGGTACGTACAGTGAAAACGCCAGAGGTGCGCCGGGCTGAAATTTTGCAGGCGGCAAGCGAGCTGTTTCAGGAAATCGGGTATGAGTCGACCTCTGTTGATTCCATCGTCCGCAGCGCTGGCATCGCCAAAGGGACGTTTTATTACTACTTCAAATCCAAGGATGAGGTACTGGCGGCGCTGGCACAGCAGCTGTGTGCCGAGATGGTTGCCCGCTCACAAATCATTGCCGACGATCCGCAACTGGGGGCGATTGAAAAGTTCTGCGCCATCATCGCCGCACAGAATCAAACCGTAGAAGCCGGGCAGGCTTTGGTTGAGGACTTACACCGCCCGGAGAACCGCGCATTACATGAGCGCAGCAATATTGGAACGGTATTGGCCTTTGGGCCGATCCTGGCAACAGTGGTGGAGCAAGGAAACCAGGAAGGCGTTTTTCAAGTTGATGATCCGCTATCGACGGTGCAGTTCATTCTCGCCGGTTCGCTGTTCCTGTTCGGCCACCAGATGTTTAGCTGGACGCCCGAAGAGCAAGCCGCGCGTATGCAGGCCATGCTGTTGCTGATTGAGCGCGCCTTCGGTGCCACTGCCGGGTCTTTTGCCGCCGTTTTAGGAGCCAGCATCCAAGGGGAAGATTAAAATGGCCCCGGCACAATCTACTATTCCCTGCAACGCTAATGGCGGCGTTGCTTGTTTCCATAGAACAGGAGCCTATTAAAAAGTAAGTCATAACATTTCATTAGCGTATCGATAAAAACCTGAACTTTAGTGATCGGCTCATTAGTAGCTGATGGCTACCTTTTGACCTAACCCTGGGATATTTATCATGATGGATTATTCTTTTTTATCTACTCGCACGTCATTTTTAATGGTTAAACCGTTCTCGCTGACAGCCATATTACTAACGGGCAATGCCTATGCTGGCGATTGGTCGGTAGGTGCTGGTGTACTGGCAGAACAGTTACCCTATCGCGACTATGATGCACAATATATACCGCTACCGATTTTGACTTATCAAGGAGAGCAGTTTTTTATTAACGGCCAAGGGATCGGGATTAATCTACTGAGTTCTGAGAAGCACAATCTGCATTTGGCGGTTGACTACTCTCCGCTAAGCTTTAAGCCTGCGGATAGCGACGATCCGGCGATGAAGAAACTGGATAAGCGGCGAGCGACCGCCATGGCGGGCATCGGGTATCAGTATCATGCCGATTGGGGGAGCATCAACGCTGATATTGCAACCGACGTGCTGGGCTATAGCGACGGCGTAATTGCCGATGTCGGCTATCAGTACCGCTTCCAGTTTGGCAAATTACAACTGGTTCCCGGTTTCGGTATGCGCTGGCAAAACCGCGCCTTCAATAATTACTATTATGGTATCAGCGAACGGGAATCGCAACGCAGCGGGATGCAACAATACCAGGCGAAAAGCGGCGTCACATCTTACATTTCTCTCGCCAGCTATTATGCCATTAATAACGACTGGCAGCTGTTCCTGATGGGATTTAATGAACAGATGAGCGACACGGTGAAAGATAGCCCGATGACCGATCGTGATTATAGTATCAATGCAGTGGCTGGCGTTTTATATAGCTTCTGATCGGCCCACTATTTTATTTGATAAACCAGCGATGGATCCCAATAATCATTTATGGGAAGGGACTGTTTTGCCATAACCCACTGCACCTTAATTTGTGACTAGCCAGCGTTTAAGGTGCAGTTTACTTTCTGCCAGGGTAAGGGGATTTTAGGCACCAAGATCCCCGAGTCACTCCCGATAAAGCAAATCCCCATAAATCCCGGTCAGCACCCCACCCGGAGCGAACTGCTTTTTGATCCACTGGGTGACCTGCCCGGTTGCCGCATGCTGTGTCGCCAGCAACATGCTGGAATCCTGCCGTGGGTTATGAATGGCGCGGGTTGCCAACAGCCCCTCTGCTACCGGTTCACGCGCCATATATTCCGGTAAGAAACCAATCCCCTCCCCTAAAATCTGGCATTGGCACTTGGTGTTAAAATCCGGCACCAGGATCGCTTCCTGCCCGTGCAGCAACCATCCCACCTTCTTGTTGATGGTATGCGCGGTGTCTTCCACCATGATGTTGGGATAAAGCCGCAGCTGGCTCTCTGAGATCGGCTCTGGCATAAACGCCAATGGATGATCGGGCGCAATGGCGAACACCCAACGGATGGCGCCAATTTCGGTGTAATCAATGCCACCGCCGTCCAGCAACGTATCCGGTGCGCCAATAGCGATATTGGCCTGGTTGTTGATGATGGAATCCCAGACGCCGTTGTATACCTCGGTGGTCACCGTAATGTGGCAGGTGGGGAATTGCTTCTTCAGCACCTGTAACAGCCGGGCGGTATGCCTTGGGGTGTAGAGCAACTGATTGATACAGATGCGCACCCGCGCCTCGATACCCTGAGAGATGGTATCAATACCGCGCTTGATGGCATGGAAGTCGTTAAGCAGATCGGTCGCTTTACGGTAGAAGTAAAAACCGGACTCGGTGAGTTCGATGCTGCGCGTGCTGCGGTTAAACAGTACGACGTCCAGCCCGGTTTCCATCCTTTTGATGGTATAGCTGATGGCCGAGGTCGTCAGATCCAGTTCCTTGGCCGCCTTGCTGAAGCTGCCAAAACGCGCCGTGGTGGTAAATGCCAACAGATTTTCTTCGGTAAAAATAGAATTCATGACCCCTCCTCCCCCCTGGACGCATTGTTGAATGTATTTGTAAATCCTATGACACGCAACCAGTATTGAACAAAATTTAACACTGCGATTACAACTGATTTGAAGACAATCACACTTCTGATTATTAGTTTAGAGCCTGATGTGGCGGGAGGTGAAAGCCCATTCCCCGCAGGGACGTTTGCCGTGGCAAAAGGCGCAAAACATAAGAGAAAGATTGCGCCGCCGCACAGTTTGTCTTTATTGTTGAATTATTTTCAATAATTACACCCTTTGCGATGAATGATTCTTAAGCGGATGTTTTTATCCAGCATCTATTGCTATTCTCAGTAGCAATGAAAGCATCCAAAGCCCACTGGAAAAATAGGGAGCCAGAATATGTCTGATAAGGCGCTAATCACAGAATTTCTTTTTGCAGCGGAACAAGGCGACAGCGACGCGCTGAAAAATTGCCTGAGTAAAGGGGCAGATATCAATGCCACCAACCGCCAAGGCCGCACCGCAATTACGCTTGCCAGCTTGAATAAACATTACGACTGCGTGGAATTATTAATCGCTGCCGGTGCAGACATTGATAAGCAGGATCAGACCTGTTTTAACCCCTTCCTGCTGAGCTGCCTGAATAACGACTTAACGCTACTACGTCTGGTATTGCCAGCAAACCCGGATTTGGACCGTTTAACACGCTTTGGCGGCGTGGGTATTACCCCAGCCAGCGAAAAAGGTCACGTCGATATTGTACGTGAATTGTTAACGCGTACCGAAATTAACGTCAACCACACCAATTTTGTCGGTTGGACGCCGCTGCTGGAAGCCATTGTGTTAAATGATGGCGGCGCGAAACAGCAAGAGATTGTCAAATTACTGCTCGATCACGGTGCCAATCCTCATATGACCGATAAATATGGTAAATCGCCCCTGACGCTGGCCCGTGAAAAAGGCTATCACGAAATTGCTGAACTGCTGGTTTCCGCCGGCGCTTAACAGAGGAGAGATGCCATCGCACAGCCGCAACGGCAGTGCATTACAGCGTTATCGGCGGAGGTGGCGTTCCCCCGCCAGAGGCTAAGTGGGCAGGTCGAACAGGTTTTTTCACGCGCGGTAAACCTGTTCGTTCCCGAGCAGAACATGCTCTACACGTTATTAAGCGACGAGTACGATAACGCCCCCAATAGTTGCCGCATAGCGCTCAGGCACTGTGACCAGATATTTAGCCCAGGAGATCGCGTCGAGTTTTCTCAGGGCAGCATTGAAATAGGTCAGCATAGTTGGATTGATTTATCTCACTGCCAGACATGGCAGCAGCCTGACCTGTATTTAACCGAAGCAAGCAGAGCATCAATTGCTTGGCACCAATGGGGGGCTTGCATTAATCAACAGGCTTCATCCGGTAATTCGCTGTTTAATTACCGTGGCGAGAATATATTTTATCGGGAAATGGCCAGATTATTACAACTTCATCGTGATGCGTTATTTCTAGCGATACGGCGCAATGAAGATCCCGACGAGGCCTTACATTCTCTCATTGGTTTGGGAATTGGCCTGACGCCTTCCGGTGATGATTATCTGGTTGGGCTTTACTCTATATTATTGCTACCCGGTCATCCGGCGCGAAAATATCGCGAGGTTTTTCTGGCAGTGCTGGAGAAAGCACAACATAAAACCACGCTGCTAAGCGCTATTACCTTAGAAACGGCAATCAATCAGCGTTACCGACAGGTGATTAGTCACCTGTTAGAAAAATTAGTACACGACGATCGTCACCTTATTATCGATACCATTAACAAGATTAAACAGATCGGTTCAAGTTCGGGTTGCGACATGCTGTATGGCATGGCCGATGCCTGCCTCTTGACCTCATATTTTGGAGAAAAATATGCCCATCAGGATCGTGGTAAAAAACAACACCTGGTTTGACTCTGTTTCGCTGATGTCTATTTCCACCAAAGCGAACAAACTTGAAGGCGTTGAACAAGCGTTTGTGGCCATGGCCACGGAGATGAACAAAGGGGTACTGGAGAACCTGGGCTTGTTAACCCCAGAACTGGAAGCCGCCAAAAATGGCGATCTGATGATCGTGATTAAGGGTGCCAGCGATGAAGCTAATGAGGCGACTCTGCAAGCGATCGAAGCCTTGTTCACCCACAAAGATAAAGGTGGCCGTCACGAAGCGCGTTACGCCACCCTCGCCAGTGCGAAAACTCATATCCCGGAGAGCAACCTCGCGGTGATCTCGGTAAACGGGTTGTACGCGGCACGTGAAGCCCGTCAAGCGCTGGAAAACGACCTCAACGTGATGCTGTTCTCCGATAACGTCTCCATCGAAGATGAATTGGCGTTGAAACAGTTGGCGCATGAAAAAGGCCTGCTGATGATGGGGCCAGACTGCGGCACCGCCATCATTAATGGCACAGCGCTGTGTTTTGGTAACGCGGTTCGCCGTGGCAACATCGGTATTATCGGCGCATCCGGCACCGGTAGCCAGGAGTTGAGCGTACGTATCCATGAGTTCGGCGGTGGTATTTCGCAACTGATTGGCACCGGCGGGCGCGATCTGAGCGAAAAAATTGGCGGCCGGATGATGCTGGACGCGCTGGAAATGTTAGAGAACGACAACGGTACAGAGGTGATTGTACTGGTCTCCAAACCCCCTGCCCCTGCCGTGGCACACACCGTGCTCGAACGCGCCCGTGCCTGCCGTAAACCCGTGGTGGTTTGCTTCCTTGGGCGCAATGAGCCACCAGCCGATGAACCAGGGTTACAGTTTGCACGTGCAACCAAGCAGGCAGCGTTAAAGGCCGTGTTGCTTACCGGCATCAAAGAAGAGTCGCTCGACCTGCATCCACTGAACTGGCCGCTGATTGAAGAAGTGCGTGCCAAGCTGACGCCGCAGCAAAAATACATTCGTGGTCTGTTCTGTGGCGGCACTTTGTGCGACGAAGCGATGTTTGCCGCACTGGAAAAATACGACGACGTTTACAGCAATATTCAGCCCGACCCGGCCATGCGCCTGCAAGACCTCAACCGCAGCGTGGCACACACCTTCCTCGACTTTGGCGATGACGACTTCACCAATGGCAAACCGCACCCGATGATCGACCCGACCAACCGCATCCAACGTCTGTTGCAGGAAGCGCGCGATCCCGAAGTTGGCGTGATCGTGATGGACTTCGTGCTTGGCTTTGGCTCTCACGAAGATCCGGTGGGCGTAATGATCGAGGCGATCAAAGAGGCCAAGGCCATTGCGTCCAGCGAGAGCCGACCGTTGGAGATCCTCGGCTATGTGCTGGGCACCGATCTCGATACGCCGTCGCTACAGCAGCAGTGCCAGATGCTCACCGATGCGGGAGTGATCTGGGCTAGCAGCAGCACCAATACCGGATTGCTGGCGCGTGAATTTGTTTGTAAAGGAGGGAAAGCCTGATGAGCCACACGTTATTCAACCAACCGCTGAACGTCATTAACGTCGGTATCGCCATGTTCAGTGATGATCTCAAAAAACAGCATGTGCCGGTAACCCAGCTCGATTGGACTCCACCGGGCCAGGGCAATATGGCGGTGGTTGAGGCACTCGATCAGATTGCCTCCCCCGCGCTTGCCGAGAAAGTGGCTGCCGCGAACAAACTGGCGCTGGAGCGCATTATTCAGTCGCATCCGGTGCTGGTAGGTTATGACCAGGCGATCAACGTCGTCCCTGGTATGACGCGCAACACCATTTTACATGCTGGCCCACCGATCACCTGGCAGAAAATGTGCGGTGGGATGAAAGGCGCGGTCACCGGTGCGCTGGTGTTTGAAGGACTGGCAGCCAACCTCGACGAGGCAGCAGAATTGGCAGCATCCGGCGAAATCATCTTCTCGCCGTGCCACGAGCATGATTGCGTGGGTTCGATGGCAGGCGTGACGTCCGCGTCAATGTTCATGCATATCGTCGAGAACAAAACCTACGGCAACCGCGCATATACCAATATGAGCGAGCAGATGGCGAAGATCCTGCGCATGGGGGCCAATGACCAAAGCGTGATTGACCGACTCAACTGGATGCGCGATGTGCAAGGCCCGATGCTGCGAGATGCCATGAAGCTGGCCGGTGAGATCGACCTGCGGCTGATGCTGGCGCAAGCGCTGCATATGGGCGACGAGTGCCACAACCGCAACAATGCGGGCACTTCACTGCTGATCCAGGCGCTGACGCCGTGGATTATCCAGGCGGGCTACCCGGTTGAGCAGCAGCGCGAGGTCTTCGACTTTGTCGCCAGCAGCGATTACTTCTCCGGCCCAACCTGGATGGCGATGTGTAAAGCGGCAATGGATGCGGCGCACGGTATTGAGTACAGCACCGTGGTCACCACCATGGCGCGTAACGGCGTTGAGTTTGGTCTGCGCATCAGCGGGCTACCGGGCCAGTGGTTTACCGGCCCAGCGCAGCAGGTTATCGGCCCGATGTTTGCAGGCTATAAACCGGAAGACTCAGGGCTGGATATCGGTGACAGCGCCATCACCGAAACCTACGGCATTGGTGGTTTTGCCATGGCAACCGCTCCGGCCATCGTTGCACTGGTCGGGGGCACGGTGGATGAAGCGATCGATTTCTCACGCCAGATGCGTGAAATCACCTTGGGCGAAAACCCCAACGTCACTATTCCCCTGCTGTCGTTTATGGGGATCCCAACGGCGATCGATATTACCAAGGTCGGCAGCAGCGGCATCCTGCCGGTGATCAATACCGCCATTGCCCATAAGGATGCCGGGATCGGCATGATCGGTGCCGGGATTGTGCACCCGCCGTTCGCCTGTTTTGAGAAAGCAATACTGAGGTATCGCGACCACTACTGCCAATAACAATATACCCGTCGTCTTTCAAGCTGCAGCGTTGTTACCTGCACTATCTCACCCCAGTCACTTACAAAAACGTAAGCTCCTGGGGATGAGATAGTTTGTCGCCTAGCTGCAACTTGAAATTCATAGGGTAACCGGGGCTAACCCAGCGTTAGCCCCACCTGACACCAGAGAGTTGTTCACCTGCAGGACCAATGGCGATCCCGTTGATCGTCGAGAGTTGTTAAACGACCTGTGAAGGATTTTCCATGAACAAAATGAAATTAGAGTGGAAACGCGGTGACTGGGCAGCCTACTTCGGGCTGATGACCAATAACCTGACCAACCTGCTCACCATGATGGGGTTACTCATCTTTGTGGTGGGTATTCCCAAAGAGATTGTCTACGGGCGCATAGCCCCGGCCTTTGGCCTGGCCGTGATGATGGCCAGCATCTGTTACACCTGGTTCGGCCTGCAAATGGCTCGCCAGACCGGGCGGAGCGATGTGACCGCGCTGCCTTCTGGCCCGAGTGCGCCGTCTATTTTTACCGTGACCTTCCTGGTGCTGATGCCGGTTTATCAGTCGACCGGCGATGCGGACTTTGCCATTTCGATCGGCCTGGTGTGGTGCTTTGTTGAAGCACTGATCCTGGTGGGTGGCTCTTTCCTCGGCGAAACCATCCGCAAGATGATCCCGCGCACCGTGCTGCTCTCCTGCCTTTCCGGCCTGGGGCTGTTGCTACTGGCGATGAACCCGATGTTGCAGGCGTTCGAAGCGCCGACCGTTTCGTTCATCGTGCTGCTGCTGATCTTTATCAACTGGTTTGGCAAAAAGCCAATATTCGCCCGCATTCCGACCGGTTTGCTGCTGCTGATCGCCGGTACTGCGCTGGCGTGGATCTCCGGCCTGCAAAGCCCAGATGCGATTAAAGCCTCAATGTCTTCCTTTGGCTTTAACCCGCCAGGATTCCATGTCGACAGCTTCATGCAGGGCCTGCCACACGCGCTGCCGTATCTGGCCTCTGCCGTCCCGCTGGGGCTGGCGAACTACATCTTTGACCTAGAGAACATCGAGAGTGCGCACGCCGCCGGGGATGAATACAACACCCGCAAAGTGATGATGGCCAACGGCCTCTCCTCCATGTTCGGCTGCCTGCTGGGCAACCCGTTCCCGGTGACCGTGTATGTTGGCCACGCCGGTTGGAAAGCCATGGGGGCCAGCATTGGTTACACCTTGGCGTCCGGCGTGACGATGTTCCTGGTTCCGCTGTTCGGGCTGGGTGCCTTTATGTTGGCGGTGATCCCGATGACGGCGATCGTGCCTATCCTGGTGTTTATCGGCGTGGTCACCGCCAACCAGGTGGTGAGGGAAACGCCGAAAATCGAGGTCCCGGTGATCTTCATCTGCCTGTTCCCGTGGATCGCCAACTGGGGATTAACCATGGTTAACAGCGTGCTGGGGGCGGCGGGCACCTCGGGAGCCAAGCTGGGCGCTGAGTTGCTGCATAGCAAAGGCGTGTATTACCAGGGGCTGGTGCATTTGGGTAGCGGTGCGCCACTGGCCAGTATGCTGTGGGGCTGTGTCGCGATTTTCGCCATCATCAACAAACCGCTGCGTGGTGCGGTGGCGGCGGCAACTGGTGCTCTGCTGGCCCTGTTCGGCGTGATCCATGCGCCAGCCGTGGGCTTTGCCGAGGGAAGCTCATTGCTGTTCACGCTGGCTTACCTGATGATGTCGGCCATGTTTGTGGTGAAGCATTTTCTCGATAGCCGTGAAACGGTTCCAGCTCCAGTGCAAGAGCCAACCAAAACCGCCTGACCTCTCATCCCTACCCTCTCCCACAGGGAGAGGGAGTTGCCCCGAGTGCGCAACCAGCCCGGACAGTAGGGAGTAATAAAAGCAAGGTATTACACGGAAAAATCAACGAACTCGATCGGTTCCCTCTCCCTGTGGGAGAGGGTTAGGGTGAGGGGCATTTATAGGTTCCCGCCCCTATTTAAACGGCCTTTTTAATCGGAAGACCCAGATGAAAGAACTCGTCGTCGTCGCCATTGGTGGCAACAGCATTATCAAAGACAACGCCAGCCAGACCGTGGAACATCAGGCCGAGGCGGTGAAAAAGGTCGCAGACTCGGTGCTGGAAATGCTGGCATCGGATTACCACATCGTACTCACCCACGGCAACGGTCCGCAGGTGGGGCTGGAATTACGCCGTGCAGAAGTGGCCCACGAACATGAAGGACTGCCGCTAACCCCGCTGGCCAACTGCGTGGCGGATACCCAGGGCGGTATCGGCTATCTCATTCAGCAGGCACTCAACAACCGTCTGGCACAGCATGGCGGGCAGAAAGCGGTAACCGTCATCACGCAGGTTGAGGTGGATAAACAGGATCCCGCCTTCACCACCCCCACCAAACCGATTGGCGCTTTCTTTAGCGAACAACAGCGCGATGCGTTATTGCAGCAATACCCCTCCTGGCGTTTTGTAGAAGACTCCGGGCGCGGCTATCGCCGGGTGGTCGCCTCACCGGACCCCATCAGGATCGTCGAAGCCGACGCAATCAAGGCACTCACGCAACAAGGGTTTGTGGTGATTGGAGCGGGTGGCGGCGGCATCCCTGTCGCACGTAATCCACAAGGGGATTACCAAAGCGTCGATGCAGTAATCGATAAAGATCTGTCCACTGCCCTGCTCGCCAGGGAAATCCGCGCCGACGTACTGGTGATCACCACTGGCGTGGAGAAAGTGTGCATTCACTTTGGCAAGCCGAACCAACAAGCGTTAGGCCAGGTGAGCGTGGCCGAAATGACCCGCTATATGGCAGAGGGCCACTTCCCGGCAGGCAGCATGTTGCCGAAGATCGTCGCCAGCCTGGCGTTCTTACGCGACGGCGGCAAACGCGTCGTCATCACCTCGCCGGATTGCCTCCCCGCCGCACTGCGCGGTGAAACGGGCACCCATATCGTTAACCTCTGAGAGGCAACAACAGATGAATGAGAACAAAAGCCGCCGTGAGTTTTTGAGCCATAGTGGCAAAGTGGCTGCGGCCTGCGCACTATTGGGGGCAACCTCCTCCGTCGGTTATGCTGCTAACCCGGCAACCGCGAACTGTGAGGCAGATCGGCGCATGAAAATTACTGACAAGCACTATTATCTGGATAACGTGCTGCTAGAGGCGGGTTTTGAGTTTGACGGAGCAACCCCGGTCAGCACTCGCACCGAACTGAAAACGCTGGAGATCAATCAGGGCAAGATCGTTGCCTTGCGCGATAACCGCCAGCATGCGGACAGTACGCTGCCGGTTTACGACGCTGGCGGCAAACTGATGCTGCCCGCCATGCGAGATATGCACATCCATCTGGACAAAACCTTTTACGGCGGCCCATGGCGTTCGCTGAATCGCCCGGCGGGCACCACCATCAAGGATATGATCAGGCTGGAGCAGAAGCTGCTGCCGGAACTGCAACCTTACACCCAAGAGCGGGCCGAAAAGCTGATCGATTTAATTCAGTCCTATGGTTCCACCACCGCCCGCAGCCATTGCAACGTTGAGCCAACCTCGGGGCTGAAAAACCTGGAGAATCTGCAAGAAGTGCTGGCACGCCGCAAATCTGGCTTTGACTGCGAGATTGTCGCGTTCCCACAGCACGGCCTGTTGTATTCGAAATCAGAGCCGCTGATGCGTGAGGCAATGCAGGCAGGAGCGCACTATGTCGGTGGTCTGGATCCGACCAACGTCGATGGCGCAATGGAAAAGTCGCTCGATAGCATGTTCCAGATCGCGCTGGATTATAACAAAGGGGTGGACATCCACCTGCACGAAACCAGCCCGGCAGGCATTGCGGCGGTGAACTACATGGTAGCAACCGTCGAGAAAACGCCACAGTTAAAGGGCAAGCTGACCATTAGCCATGCCTTTGCGCTGGCAATGATGAATGAACAGCAGGTGGATGAGATTGCTACCCGTATGGCAGCACAGCAGATTACCATTGCCACCACGGTCCCTATCGGCACTATGCACATGCCGCTCAGCCAGCTGCGTGAGAAAGGCGTGTTTTTGATGACCGGCACCGACAGCGTGATCGACCACTGGTCGCCGTATGGCTTGGGCGACATGCTGGAGAAAGCCAACCTTTACGCTCAGCTTTACGTACGCCCGAATGAGGGAACTCTGTCACGTTCGTTGGCGCTCGCCACCGGTGATGTCTTGCCGCTGAATGACAAAGGGGAACGCGTATGGCCGAAAGCCCAGGACGATGCCAGTTTCGTGCTGGTTGATGCCTCCTGCTCCGCCGAAGCGGTAGCACGCATTTCCCCAAGAACCGCCACGTTCCATAAGGGCGAGATGGTTTGGGGCCACGTTGGGCAAGGTAGTAAGGCCTGATAGATGTGGTGACACCAGGGGTGCAGCACGCTGCGCCCATTTACATCATCATTGGCTTAACCCGTACATGCATTAACAATCCACCAGCAGAACAGACCGAGCAATGCCAAAAATACCAATAAGGTGATTAACACCCGTCTTCGCGTACGCCCTTTGGTAAAAGAATAAATGAAGTTCACAATTTCGTAGATGGCTTCCAATATCCCAAAAATAATTCTGAATACCATCCCAACCAAATCGCTGATAATGTCAAACATTCCCTGTTCCTTGCTATCCATATTAGGGCATACCGTACCAGCTAGGCACATGATAAGCCACTGACCTGCGCTGGCAGGCCAACGGATTGCCCACTCTTACCAGCGCATTGTGCGCTTACACGGGTCATAGTCCGCATCCCCGTGTAAACTTATCGCTCTTCACTCAGGCAAATCGTTTAAAAACCGTGGATCGGTGGGAAATAATGCCTTTGCTTCCTGATGTAAACGCCGGTAGGTGGCGGTATCCTGTCGATATTGCGCGATAACTAACCATGAGGCATAAACATTTTTATCGATCCGCTGAGCAAGATAGCCCTGTGCCCATTGGGCATAGTTTTCAAGCAAGCGGGGATCGCGGGTCTGGTTATACATTAGCAACGCATGGGTCTGTTGATCGTAATGCCAACGTTCGGTATTCACCCAGGGGTCAAACGCCATCGCACGGCGAGCGGGTTGAATATCCGCAAAGTGATTACGTTCAAAGGCGGTTAAAGACAAATTGGCATATAGCCCAATACTGGCCACTATGCAGATGGCGGCTGAAGCCATAGGCACTACAGTTCTTAAAAATGAGTGAGTTACTGAGGATAGCTTGGTGCGCTCTGTGGCCTTCTCCGTTTGGCAATCCCACTGTGCCAGCAGCAGTAAAAAAATGGCCCAATGTGCGCTAGACAGCATAAACGGGTATTCCGTTTGGCTGTGTAACAGCAAAGGGAGCAGCACGATGGCCAACGCCAGGCTTTCGCCTTTTTTTCGCCAGGATAGCCGGAGCAACCTGATACCGGCACACAGTAAGACTATCATGCCAGCCAAGGCAACCATGCCCCCTTCAACCCACCACAGCAAGATTTCATTATGCGGATGGCGCACCACGCCAAGACCCAATGTGGATAATCCGGCAGCCAAGCGATAGTGCTGAAAGCTATATTCGAATCCACCGTAACCCCAACCCAGCCAAGGCTTTTCGGCAATCATATTTATGCTGTCCTGCAACATGATCAACCGGGCCTGGTTTGATGTGGTGTGTTCAACCGTTTCAACTCCTCCATTTATTTGAAAAATGAATGCGATAGTGATACCCAAAAGCATTAGGCCTGTTGCGATACCCGTGAGCTTTTTTGCCTGCCGCCATCCCAACCAGAGCAACAATATCCCGCTGATAACGCCGCCAAGCCAACCTATCCGTGACTGTAACCACATCAACAATGCGGGAAACAGCACCAGCACCAACCCCAAGGCATAACGTCTGTATCGTTCTGCTTTTGGCTGGGTTAAGGAAAAATCAGGTAACAACAACAGCATTAATGCCAGTGCCAATCCGCTGGCTATAAAGCTGGCCAGAACATTCACCTGTTGGAAGACCCCATAAGGCCGGCCGTCTTTCATTGGGTAGTCAAACCAGGCTGGTACGGCTCCCGGTAAGGCCAATTGCCACAGAGCAATCAGCGCCTGGAATACCGCGGCCAGCAGAATGACGTAAAATAGCCAATGCCGGGCAAAGTGCGGTGGGCGATATTGCAACCATGATACGTAAAAAACCCAACCGCCAGCCAACCCAAGCCAACGTGCCAGCCCAGCACTCTGCCAATGTGGCGAGGTATATAATAGGGGAATTGCCAGGATCACCACGGCCAGCAGCAGCCAACGGGCAGTTACGCTAAGCGAGATGGGAGAGTTGGCCGATAGTGTCAACCAGAGGGTGGCAGTGACGGCAGCCATCACCGCCCAAGTCAGGATATTATGCGGCAGTTTCAGGCCACTTCCGCCCATATTGGGCAAGGCAAGCGGACTAAGAAATATCAACCAAATCAGTAACAGCCCTAGAGGCAATAAGGATAGTCCCACCGGGCTAGCCAATGGTAAAGGACTTTGTGGATGATGCATTTTTCACCTGATGAAATAAGCTTTAGTGTTGAGAGCGACGGTATTACTCTTTTATTCTTATCACTCTTCAAATTACGGGGGGGATAATAAATTTCACATCAATTATAGTCATTGATGTATTAGAGGCTACAACATCGTGACAAACCAATCAATTTAATGATTGATAATTAACAGCAAAATACATTTAATTTTTTATAATAAAAAATTAAATGTTAAGTGAACAGCAGAGATCGCAAACTCAATGGTAATACTGCTGAGTTCCCAGAGGGATGAATGCATGCCAATTCGATGTCAATTTATTGATTTTTTTTGCAAAAAAACACTCACCCCTTGGTGTTTGGCCCGGTAAGCCGGGCCATCATGCGATAAGAGGATTAATTCAACTTACAATTAACTTAAATCAACATCCTTGCTGCCAAACAGCCAGGTCAGAATAAATCCGGCGGTATAAGAGATCAAAATTCCGGCGACATACACCAGCATGCCAGCGAAAATCCCCTTGGCTGAAGTCATTAATGGAATCGACACCAGACCCGAAGGGCCAAACACCGTATTCAGCCCCACCGGCAACCCCATCCAGGCAACCAGACCGATAAAGAAGCCGCCGACCGCGCCCCCCAGGCAGGCGGTAACGAAGGGCTTCAAACGCGGTAAGGTGACACCGTAAATCAGCGGCTCACCAATCCCCAGCAGGCCGGGGAAAATGGCACCTTTAATCTGGGTACGCAGCAAAGAGCCTTTAGGTGACCGAGCAAACAGCGCCAGTGACGCTCCCACCTGCCCTGCACCGGCCATCGCCAGAATAGGGAACAGCGAGTTAAAGCCCTGTGCATCCATCAAGGCAAAGTAAACCGGCACAAAGCCCTGATGAATGCCAAACACTACGGCGATCAGGAACAACCCGGCCAGAATGGCGGTGCCGAACGGGTTGCCGTTCAGGTGCATAAACAGCCATGACATGCCCTTAAACAACTCACCGCCCACCGGCATAATCACCACAAAGGTAATGGCGCCAGTGATCAGCAGGGTAATTGACGAAGTCAGGATCATATCCAGATTATCGGGGATCACCCGGCGCACCTGCCTTTCGATCCATGCGCCCAAGATACAGGCCAGTAGAACCCCAATAATGTTACCGCGTGGGTCGATCGCCAGCCCAAAAAAGTCGCTCATCCCTGCGTAATAGCCTGTAGTTCCTTCAGGGACATAGCGTAAAACAAACAGTGAAGCGATGATCGCACCGTTAACCCCGGTGCCACCAAAGGCCTTCTGAGTATTAAAGCCGATCAGGATACTGAGGAAGGTAAACAAACCGATGCTGAACACTTTCATGTAAGCGATCAGCCCTTTGAGCCATGCGGCCGGTGCTACGCCCTCCACGATCAGCGTTTGCTGCATCAGGGTAGCAATCCCCAACAACAGCCCTGCGGCAATAAAACCTGGGATCAACGGCGTAAAAATCGTGGCAAACTTAGTCAGGAAATTATGTACCGCGCTATTTTGCTTGGCTTTCATCTGCTGCTTGTTTTCACTTGCCAGGGCCTGCAAGTCAGCTTGCTCCGCATTCCCCCGTTCCTGCTGCGGCTGCGCCGTTAACAACGCATTCATCATCTCGCTGGCAGTTTGAGCTTTGCCAGGGCCGAGGATAACCTGCAGTTGATCGTCGCCGTTAACTACCCCCATCACGCCAGGGATCTTCTTCAACTCATCGAGCCGTATCTGCTGACGATCTTTTAACGTCAGACGCAGCCTGGTCATGCAGTTACCGCAGATAATGATATTTTTACTGCCGCCGACCAGAAGTAAAATTTGCTCTATCATAGGAACGGTTATTTTCGCCATGGTTATGCCTGTATCCCTTGCAGTGCTTGACGGATAAATCCTTTGTTTTTACTCAAAACCGCGCTGGCCTCAGGGGCAGACAAGCCGCCGAGGATCATCACAATCGCGGTTTTGCAGTGACGCTGACATTGATTAAGTGCCTCTTCCGCCTCCTCTGGGCTGCACTCGGTGGCTTCAACCACGATATTGACCTGGCGCTGTATCAGCTTGGCGTTGGTGGCCTCTACGTCGACCATCAGGTTGCTGTAAATCTTGCCGCTGCGGATCATCGCGCCGGTGGTGATCATATTCAGGATTAACTTCTGCGCCGTTCCCGCTTTCATGCGCGACGACCCCGTCACCACTTCTGGGCCGACTACCGGTTCAATAGCGATATCGGCTGCCTGGCTCATTGCGCTATTCGGATTGCATGAGATGGCCACAGCAGTCGCCCCAACGCTACGGGCATACGCCATTGCCCCCAGTACATAAGGGGTGCGGCCACTCGCTGCGATGCCAACCAGCACATCACGCGCGTTGAAACCGAGATTACGCAGATCCTGTTCGCCCATTTGCGGATTATCTTCGGCATTTTCCACCGCCTGCAAAATCGCGGCATGCCCCCCGGCAATCAGACCAACGACCTGTTCACGCGGCGTGCCGTATGTTGGTGGGCACTCACTGGCATCCAGGATCCCCAACCGGCCAGAAGTGCCTGCGCCGCAATAAATCAATCGACCACCACAGGCAAACGCCTCTACTACCAGATCCACTACCCTGGCGATTTCTGGCAAGGTGGCAGCTACCGCCAGCGGCACTTTTTGGTCTTCGCTGTTGATTACTGCGAGCATGTCCAGAGTAGGTAGCGTGTCAATTTGCGAACTGGCCGGGTTGCGGCTTTCCGTCACCATCTGGCTTAAATTTATCTTCATAGGGGCTTCCAATGGGTTAAGATTTTCGACAATGTTAAGGAATTATTTATTCGGCAAATGTGATAATCGTCACGGTAAATCTATTCTCACCGACGAGTAAATCAGGAATAAGACGGAAAAATAACCGCCATTTAAACTTTAATTTTCAACAATTTCAAATAAATAAGTCAAAGGAATGAAAAGCCCCCTAACTGGAATAATCTATTACACACAGTGGAGATATTGTTGATGTCAGTCCTGAACGAAATCACCTGGTTGTTGCCAAGCCTGGCCGAAAACCAGCAAAAGATCGCTAAATATATCCTTGATAACCCGGAAGCCGTCCTGAGTATGTCTTCTTCCCAGTTTGCTGAAGATGCGGGGGTCAGCCAGTCAGCCATCGTCAAGTTTAGCCAGAAAATCGGCATGAAAGGCTTCCCTGCCCTGAAAATTGCCATCAGTGAGGAGCTGGGTAGAAATAACCTGTTCAAGTCCTATCCGCACAAGGCCTTGCATAACGCCATCTCGTCGGAAGATTCATTGATGGTGGTGGCACAAAAACTGGCCCATGAGAAAAATGCCGCGATCGTCGAGACGACAAAAAGGATCAATTTCGCCATTTTCCAACAGGTGGTCGATGCCATCGATAACGCGCAACGCGTACAGATCGTAGGCATTTGGGGCTCTGGCCTCACCGCCAAAGATCTGAGCTACAAATTACAGAAGATCGGTATCCTGAGCCTGGTGGAAGCCGACCTTCACGTCCAGATTGCCACCGCGCAGGCGCTAACCGCCAAAGACGTTCAAATCGTTATTTCTTTCAGTGGCCGCAGGAAAGATATGCATATCGCCGCCTCGATGGCCAAAGCACAGGGAGCGACGGTGGTCGCCATAACCGGCAGCAAGGACAATCCTTTAGCCAAAATAGCCGATTATGTATTGGAAAGTGTCTCTGATGAAAACGAGTGGCGTAGCTCTTCGATTTCGTCCAGAACCGCACAAAATACCCTGACGGATTTGATTTTCCTGGCGTTAATGCAACGACGCAAAGAGATTGCCAAACCTCTGGTGCTGAATGCGAGCATGACCATTAATAACCTGGACGACTGACCCCCAGAAAAAACCGAATACCATTAAAACAATGACAAGAATTATCTTAACTTTTTATGACGGGATTAAAATAATTACCGCAAGATATTCTTGCCCTTAAAGGGTTATTCTTTGCTCGCCCCCTTTACCAATCAAGCTGCGCGATACAATGCTGGTATAAAAAACCGGCATTATTCCTTTCCGCGCCACAAACACGAATCGTTCAACTGTGATAATTATCACTTTATTACCTGGTTTGGAATGTACAATCGCCGGAAATTGATACCTCGGAGTCATCCCATGAAAAAAATAATACCGGCCATCTTTTTATTTAGCGCCGGAAGCTATGCTGCCGCTATTCCAGAAGCCCAACTAAAAGAGATGTGGCTTTCCCCCAAAGGTGCAACTGAAAAACTCATTGCCGACATGAGTTTGGCAGAAAAACTCGGACAAATGTTGATGATTGACATTCGTTCCTGGGATGAAAATAGCAGCGAAAGCAAAACCCCTTTTACCGAGATGAATACCCACGTCAGTAAAATGATGACGGACTATCATTTGGGTTCAGTGATCCTGTTCCGTGAAAACCTGATTAACACTCCACAAACGGTTGAGTTGATTAATAATTTCCAGCACGCACGGACTAATTTACCACTGTTTATCAGTACCGATCAGGAAGGCGGCTATGTTACTCGTCTGCGTGTGGGCACCGAGATGCCGGGTAATATGGCGCTAGGCGCTACCGGTGTGGCCGATTTAGCCAAACAAGCCGGGAATATTCATGGTTATGAGTTAACCAGCCTTGGGTTTAACTTTAACTTTGGGCCGGTAGTGGATGTGAATAACAACCAGAATAATCCAGTCATCGGCGTTCGCTCTTATTCCGACGATCCGATTCTGGTTGGGAAATTAGCTCGCAGCTATATCGAGGGTATTCACCAATATCCGGTACTCACCTCTCTGAAGCACTTCCCTGGGCACGGCAACGTCGCCTCGGATACCCATTTTGCCCTCCCCAGCGTCAACACGGATAAGGCTTCATGGCAACAGACCGAACTGAAACCCTTTGTCGACTTAATGCCCGATACCGATGCCATCATGACCGCCCATGTGGTGGTGCCAGCGCTTGATAGCACCATCCTGACCAACATCAAGGGAGAGAAAATCGGTACCCCGGCCACCTTATCCAAAGCGATCCTGACCGATACCCTGCGTAATCAACTCAAGTTTGACGGGCTGATCCTGACGGATGCCATGGACATGGGGGCCATTACCGGCAATTTTGATCGTCATTGGTCCATCAAGCAGGCTATTTTAGCCGGTAATGATATCGTCTTGATGCCAATAGGGATTAAAGACAGCGCCAGCATTGAACAACTCGGCGAACTGTATGCTTATTTGCAGGCAGAAGCGGAGAAAGATCCGGTGCTGAAGCAACGCATTGAAGATTCTGCGCAGCGGGTGATTTATACCAAGCTCAATAAGCGCATCTCCCCTGCGCCTCATGATGCTGCCACGGCTGAAAGGATTGTCGCCTCCAAGGCGCACAAGGATCTGGAAAACGCCATTTCGGAGCAGGCCATTACGCTGATCAAAAATGAGCAGGTTCTGCCTTATGCGCTGAAACCACAAAACAACATCATGGTCTTTTCGGACGAAGGCCCACGCAATGAGTTAATCAACAAGCATCTGGGCCAGATTGCCAATGAGTTGAAAGTGGGATTAAACGTAAAGGATCAGGTGGTTAAGCTGGATCAGGATACATTAACGACAGAAGAAATTGAGCAGCAACTGCAAGGTCAGCAATTGGTTATCCTGGCCACCTACAACCTGAAGCTCAACCCAGTCAATGCCCAGCGCATCATCGACGTCGCCAATAAGCAAAACATTCCTCTGGTAGTTATTGCTACGCGCAACCCATATGACATTGCCTATTTATCTGACGTAAAGGCCAATATTGCGATTTATGGCATCACCGGTTTTGATGTGACCAATAACGTCCGCAACAGCCTGGAAACCAACATTCGCAGTGGTTTAAGAACGCTGTTCAAGGGGCCTACAGGGGATAGCCTTGCAACGCCTCACGGTAAATTGCCGGTTGATATTAAAACACCAGATAATAATAACGTGCTCTACCCACGCGGTTACGGATTAACGGCATTATAATATCTCTGAAGGTAAAACATGAAGATCTTAACAGGGCTAGTGATTTTCAGTGCTATTCTCATGGCACAACCGGTATTGGCTGATGAGTCTGAGACAGATTATGATCAGGAGATCATCAAACTCAATAAACGCATTCAGCAAATAGAAAAAGAAAAGAAAGAAGCACAGGATAAACTTAAACAACAAACCTGGCGCTTCGATACCTATATTGGCACCGAGCAGGAGATAGACAGTGACGACCGCTGGAAATATATCCGTGGCAGCGTAGCAACCTCGCCTTATGTCGGTGCCTTTATTTACCAGAATGATTCATTGTGGCTGTATGATGTCCAATTTTTGAAAACCTATCTGGACAATACGCCAGAATATGACCGCACTCGTTGGCAGGCAGGCGTCACCAGAACGTTTCCCTTCACTTTGGGAGGAAAAACTGGCAACACCAAATTACGCCTCGGTTATCGTAACGACAACTGGCATTATCCTTCCATCAGCAACCCAGCGCTGGCAGCACCGGAATACAAAGGGGATATCCGCAAGGGTGAGGAGCGGCACGAGATCTGGATCCGTCCGCAAGCCTATTACAAATACTCTGATAGCCTGAGTTTTAATGCCAGCCTCTCTTTCCGCCTGATTGACCGCAAGTTGGATTATGCGCGGGCCAAAGGGGATTATGGGGTTTACAAGCGCGATTGGAGCCAGATCAATGAGCACTTTGCGGGAGCAAACCTGACGTTTAACCAGAAAAATTCCCTCTGGCTGAACTATCTGTACATTGATGAGCAACTGGTCAATACGCTGTATAACAAGGAACATTTCCTGTGGGCGATTTACCGTTACAAGTTCGACAGTGGCGTGATGTTAATGCCTTATACCCGCCTGGCACTGACTAAAGGGACGCAAAGCTTCCGCGACTCCAGAAACCAGGAAACAGTTTATAAAGAGAAAGACCGTAGCCGTTACGGCTTCCAGGCAATCTATCCGTTTAACAAACAAACGTCGCTGTTTGTCGACAGTTATTACCGCCCGGAACAAACCTGGATGAACGGTGATAAAACCAGCAACAACTTCTGGTTCTGGGCACTGGAACTGCGGCATAACTTCTGACGGGCAATTGATCCCATTAACAGAGAGAAATAAGGAATGAGGCATCTGCTACTGACAGTGTTATTCCTGTGCTCGTCGTTCATCAGCGCTGGCTATGCCAGCGCTGTACCAGCCATAGTGCTAGGCGTCGATCAGGAACAAACCTATGGGCCACTGCTGAAAAACCAGCGCGTCGGCCTGATGGTGAACCAAAGCTCAATCAATAAACAGGGCCGGCACACCATCGACAAATTGCTCGCCGAGCAGGAAAAATATCAATTTACCGTGACCACCCTGTTCTCGGTAGAACATGGCATTCGCGGTAATGCCGATGCCGGGCTGGGCGACGATAATCATCTCGATAAACATAGCGGCCTGCCGATCGTGTCTTTGTATGGCCGGGATGAGGATGGGCGGTCTCGAGCCCATCCCACCGAGGCACAGTTAGCCAATGTCGATATCGTTATTTACGATCTGCAGGATGTGGGCGTTCGCTTCTTTACCTACACCATTTCCCTGCACCATATGCTGGAAAGCCTGCAAAAATACCATAAAAAAATGATGGTATTCGACCGGCCTAACCCGCTCGGCAGCCATGTGTATGGCCCTATTCTCGAGGAGGCAAACATCTCGGGGATTGGTATGCATCCGATACCGATGGTGCACGGGCTCACCTCGGGGGAGTTTGCCCGCATGATCACCGGCGAGGGTTGGCTGACAAATTTCAACGATACCAACTGGCAGGCCTTTGGCATCAAAGACTATCAGTTCCCCGCTAAAGACCTGATGGTGATCGGCATGGCTAACTATACCCATGACACCCCTTATTCACTGCCAGTACGGCCATCACCGAACCTGCGCAGCGATCTGGCCATCCAGCTCTACCCTTCTTTGGGCCTGTTTGAAGCCACCAGCGTCAATATGGGCAGAGGTTCAGACCATCCATTTGAACAACTGGGTTTTCCTAAGCGCCAGTTTTACGTCAATACCTGCTATCAGGTGGATATCAACCAGCAGAAAACCGGCTGGCCACAGGCCGGAAAGGAAGTGTGCGGGGAGATTTTGACCGCTACCGACATCGGCCAGGTTAAGCCAACGATACGTTATCTGGTCGACTGGTGGTTCAAGTTCAAGACTGCGGGCTATGAGATGGTGATCCCTGCAGCAAAAGAAGCGCAGTACCTGGATTATCAGGAGGAATTCTTCTTGATACGCCCCCAGTGGCTGGCCAAGCTCACCGGCACCAGCAAGCTGGTTACGTTGCTGAATGACGCAAGCGAAAGAAAGCTGTCTGTTGATGAAACGGTTAAATTCATCGAGGCCCAGTGGCAACCTGGGGTAGATAGCTATTTGCAACTGCGCGAGAAATATAAGCTTTACCCTTAACGAGGCTGCGATGGCGCAAGGGGCGCCACATGTTGCGCCCCCTACAAATTCAGTCATTGCCACGTTGTCATTAACCCTTCCCTTTTCCTATGACTTTGACTTTTGGTGGCGGTAGTCTTTGCCACCTCTTTTTTTGTGAGCCAGTTATGGGGCGCAGCATGCCGCTGAGATGAGGTTTCTATAGCCCCCTCTCATGTTCTACTCTCCTTAACCCAGCTCAGCGCCAGAACGGACGGCTGTAGTCTCGCTTGATATCATCCCGGCGTAGACCGATATCCTTTAGCTGATCGCCATTCAGTCTTGCCAGCGTATTGGCTGCTTTGCGCCTCTCATTCCAACGCTTTGCCCATCTGTATGCTTTTAGCCATAAACGGACAACAATATTACGGCGTTTATTTCCTGTTTCCTCAGCTGACAAGCAGCCGCCATCAATTTGATTTTCAATAACATTACTCATAATCAGCTCCCCGTCAGTCGATGAGCCTTTAGCATGATGCTTCGGTGAAAAACATTACAGATGCAAAAGCTGGCTATTATTTGCATACAGATATGTGCTAAACAGTCTGAATGGTAAAAATCAGCGCCATCTGTACTGGTCCCTTCTCTTTATCAGGTGATATCCATGACTCGCTACCAACAATTGGCCAATATCCTTAGCCAACGCATCAAAGAAGGGCTGTATGTGCCCGGAGAGCGGCTGCCTTCCGTTCGGGTGCTGAGTGACGAACACGGGGTCAGTATCAGCACCGTACAGCAGGCGTATCGGCAACTTGAAGAATGCCTGCTGATCGAGGCGCGGCCGAAATCGGGATACTTCGTGCGTTGTAGCTCAAATCTGCCTGCTCTCCCCGCGCTATGCAGCCATGCACAAAGGCCGGTCGAGATATCTCAGTGGGAAAATACGCTGGAGTTTTTAAAGGCTAGCGCTCAAGACAATGTGCTACATCTGGGCGTCGGCACGCCGGACCTGTCTGGCCCAGGCCTGAAAATACTCAACCGTATGCTCGCCCGTATCAGCCTGCATCAAAGCGAGGAAGTGCTGGATTACGACAGTATTTACGGCACTCTGGCGTTACGTGAACAGATTGCCCGCCTGATGCTGGACAGCGGCAACCATCAATCGGCAGACAATATCATTATTACCTCTGGCTGCCATGGCGCACTGGCGATTGCCTTAGGGGCCGTTTGCCAGCCTGGCGACATTGTGGCGGTGGATTCCCCCAGCTTTCATGGTGCAATGCAGACGCTGAAAGGGATGGGGATGAAGGTGATTGAAATCCCCACCGATCCGGTGGTGGGTATCAGCCTGGAGGCGTTGGAAATGGCGCTGGATCAGTGGCCGATCAAAGCCATCCAGTTGACACCGACCTGCAATAACCCGTTGGGTTACAACATGCCGAATGAGCGCAAGAAAGCGCTGTTGACGTTGGCTCAACGCTATGACGTGGCGATTATTGAAGACGATGTGTATGGTGCTCTCGCTTATCAATACCCACGCCCGCCGACCATTGCCTCCTTTGATGAGGATGGCCGCGTCTTGCTGTGTAGTTCCTTCTCTAAAACCGTTGCTCCCGGTCTGCGGGTTGGCTGGATTGCACCAGGCCGTTACTTAGAAAAAGCATTACATATGAAGTACATTTCCGCCGGGCGGGTTCCCACTTTGCCGCAGTTGGCTATGGCTGAATTCATTAAACAAGGGCATTACCTGCAACATTTACGCCGCATGCGCCGCCAATATCAACGTAATCGCGACATTATGACGGGTTGGATCATGAAGTATTTCCCGCCGAATACCTGCCTGAGCAGGCCGCAAGGGAGCTTTATGTTATGGGTGGAGCTGCCTTATGGGTTCGATAGCCTGCGCCTGAACCGCTGTTTGCTGCCGCAGGGCATACAGATTGCCGTCGGATTTATCAGTTCTGCGGCAGGAAAATACCGCAATTGCCTCCGGCTCAGCTACAGCAAGCCCATGACCCGCGAAATTGAACAGGCGATCCAAAAGGTGGGCAAGACGATTTATGAATTGCTGGAGGTGGAACAAGCCTCGCCGGAGATTCAGGTTCTCAGCCCCTAGGCTCTTTTTGACAGGAACAACTCCGTTCTGACCCAGTTTGTAACTAAGGTCAAATAACGGACACGGCCCCTTCTCAACGACTACACTTGTAAAATTGGTTTGATCGCGTGTGATCTCTTGATGCTACGTTGCTTACCAACAACGTTCTCCCTAAGATCCCACTAACGGACTTTGTATGAAGATTGAAATTCTTAAACAGGCAGTTATGGATTCACGAGACGGCATCACCATCTCTGACAATGTCATAGACGACAATCCTTTGATTTTTGTCAATCCGGCTTTTGAGAGAATGACCGGCTACTCCTTCGAAGAAATCACCAACATCAACTGCCGATACCTACAAAATAACGATCGGGAACAGCCAGAGCTGGAGATTGTGCGCAACGCCGTTAAAAAAGGCGAGTACTGCCTTGTAACCTTGCGAAACTACCGCAAGGATGGAACCATGTTTTGGAACGAGTTAAGCATATCGCCAATTCATGATGAGAGTGGGACTGTAACCAATTTTATCGGGATCCAAAAAGACGTAACACCAAGAATGATAATCCAGCAACAGCTTCGTGATGAGCATCGGTCCCTCGAGGAAATGAAAATACACTTCGAGCAACTCTCCATAAAGGATGGACTCACCGGGATTTATAATCGTCGCTTTTTTGATACGCAGTTCGACATTCAATGCAAAATTGCCATCCGTAATGGCGACTCATTGACGCTCGCCATGATCGATGTCGATCACTTCAAATCATTCAATGATATTTATGGACATCAGGCAGGCGATGAAGCGCTAATACGTGTCGCGGATTGCTTGAGTAAGTCCTTCAAGCGGGGTTCTGATTTTGTAGCCAGGTATGGCGGCGAAGAATTTGTCATTCTTTCCAATGGCATGACGAAAGGCCAGGCAACGCTGTACGTGCAGACGCTATGCCAACTGGTGCGAGATTTGAGAATACCGCACTCCGCATCCAGCACAGGATACTTGACTATAAGCGTCGGTTTTTCAGTTCATACATTTGGCCAACTGCCCTCGCCTAACGTACTACTGACACATGCCGATAAAGCTCTCTACGTAGCTAAAGCCCGGGGCAAAGATCAGTTTTTCAGTCTTTAGGTTCTGTACGAAAATCTGAGGGACATGGGGATGAACTGGAGATCTCCTGGCATATTGCAAACGCAACCGGGGTTTTACGTTCACTTTCAGCCAAGGTAGAAGGCTCCTGTCGTATCAGGGGCTTTGCTGGGGGGCCTGAGAGACAGACCGGGAACAGTGATATGGTCTTGGGATACAGACCCTATTACTGGGGATCACTCAGCCTACAGGTAGAGAGAACAAACATTAAAAACGGCAATTTGCGTTTCCATTTTGCGTTCTACCTCCACTCGATTGATTTTTCAGCGAAAAAAAGGTACTTTCTTACCTGAATTTCAGCGTGGACGGTCCTTTATTATGCCTATTATTCAGTCTGTTGAACGTGCCTTACAGATCCTCGACCTGTTTAACGAACAGGCGACGGAGTTGAAGATCACTGACATCAGTAAACAGATGGGGCTGAGCAAAAGTACGCTCCACTCGCTGCTCAAAACGCTACAGCTGCACGGCTACATCGATCAGAACCTCGAAAACAGCAAATATCGCCTCGGCATGAAGCTCGTGGAGCGCGGCCATTTTGTGGTGAGTTCCATGGATATTCGCCAGAAGGCGAAGGGCTGGTTGACGGATCTGTCGCAGCGCACCGGGCAGACCACCCATCTGGGCATTCTCGACGGACGCGAAGGCGTCTACATAGAGAAGATCGAAGGTAAGCTGGCGGCGATTGCCTATTCCCGTATTGGCCGTCGTCTACCCATCCATGCCACTGCCATCGGCAAAGTGTTGATCGCCTGGCTCAACGACGCCGATCTCAATGCGCTGCTCGAAGGCTATCAGTACACCTCATTCACTCCTGCGACGATAACCTCACATGAGGCGCTGCTGGCCGCGCTGGCGCAAACACGTGCGCAGGGTTACGCCCTGGACAGCGAAGAGAACGAACAGGGCGTGCGATGCGTATCGGTCCCTGTTTGGAATCATGAATCCCGCGTGATTGCGGCTCTAAGTCTGTCGACCTTAACCTCGCGGGTGGACGATGACGAATTCGCCCGCTTCCGGGGGATGCTGGAAGAGGCCGGGCGGCAGCTTTCAAGAACGCTGGGCTACCCGGCCTGAGGGCTTATGCCGTGGCAGGCGTATAGCTAAAGTAATCAAAGTCTGCATAGCAGCCGTCACCGCTGATGTCTTCGCAGTGCAGCCCGACAAACGCCCCCGTAAAGAATCCGCGGCCGCCGATATAATCATCCGACAGTTTCCACGCCTCATAGGTGACGTGCACAGTCTGCCACTGCTCGCCATCAAACGAATAGCTATAGCGATACACTAAATTCTCGACGTCAACGCGCAACCACACACTCTGCGCGTCTTCCGGCACGGGGATCGGTTGCTCATGAAGCGGCCACGACGGAACGTTGTGATCGAGCTGAATCACCTTCAGCGTTCTTCCCCGCCCTTCCTCGAAATCGACAAAGCAATAGCTCCAGTTTTTGCTGTTGTAGTAGCAGGTTAAACCCGCGCTCTGCTGGAAGTGTCGTGGGGCGAACTCCATGCGTGTCTCGGCGCGAAAGGCACTGTGCTGCCAGCGCCGCGCCACGGTGGACTGGGTAAAGGTCGAGTTGAGGGAATCATTGCCGAACAGGCGCAAAAAGCCCGAACGTGCACTCAGCGATCCCAGGGAGTCGTCGAACGGAATGCGCAGCGTTTGCAACTCCGGGTTGAGCGTTGATGCCTCAAAATCATCGCGCCAGTTTGCCGTTAGTACGGTTTGGCTCTCTGACATCTGTGGCCCAGGCACGTTAACCTGCGCATGTTTGCCGCCTTCAACGTACGGCCAGCCGTCGCGCCAGATGATGCGCGCGATCCCCGTTTCACGCCCCAGCGGGCAGTATCCACGCCCGCCAGAGGCCAGCAGCGGTACCCCTGGCAAACGCTGTGGTCTACTGGTGAGATACGCCATATACCACTCGCCGGTGTGCGTTTCCAGCAGCGAGCCATGTCCGCTCTTTTGCAGCGGATTTTCTGGCAGATGCCAGCTGGTCATCATCGTCACGTCCGGGTGCAACTCGTACGGGCCGTCGAGATTTTTTGATCGCAGCACTACGACCGCATGCTCATAGCTGGTGCCGCCCTCCGCCACTACCAGGTAATACCAGCCCTCTTTACGATAAAGATGCGCGCCTTCCGTGTAACACAGTGGCGTACCGGTAAACAGAGTTTTGCGTTCGGGTGATAACCGCTGCGTCTGCGGGAAATACTCCTGCATCACAATGGTGTTGTGCGGATTGCTGTGGTGGCGCGGCCCCCACGGACGGTAAATGTAGTATTTGCGGCCATCGTCATCATGGAACATTGACGGGTCAAACCCGCCGTTGCCCATCGGGATCGGCTCGCTCCACGGCCCTTCGATGGAGGGTGCAGTGACCAGGAAATTCTTGCCATTCTTCCACGGTGAATCGACGATTTTCACGTCCGTATAGAGCAGCCAGAACTGCTCGTCGGCGTAGCTCAGACAGGGTGCCCAAATGCCGCCGGAATCAGGATTGCCTTTCATATCCAGCATCGACACGCGATCCAGCGGCGTGCTGACCAGCGACCAATTTTTCAAATCACGGGAGTGATAAATCCGCACGCCGGGAAACCACTCAAAGGTGGACGTGGCGATGTAGTAATCCTCGCCCTGACGGCACAGAGACGGGTCCGGGTTGAATCCGCTCAGGATCGGGTTAGTGATGGTGTACATATTGCCTCCTTCTTAATGGGATACGGCCGTCGCCGCAGCGGGAAGAGCCTCGCCCTGCGCCGCACGGTGTTTAAGCAGTTGCTTGCTGATGGCCTGGACGCGGTCATCGCTGAGTTTGTAGAGCGAGAGCATGATGAACATGCCGACGTAGAGCACCACCGGCACCACGCAGAACAGGGTTTTGATAGTGGTCAGCACTGCAATGGGCTGTACGCTGCTGCTGGCGGAGTAGTTCACATACGCGAGGATCCAGCCGACTACCGCACCGCCAATCGCCAGGCCGATTTTCAGGCTGAACAGGTAGGTGGAGAACACCAGCCCGTCCAAACGGCGGCCGCTGCGGCTCTCTTCGTAATCCACGACGTCGGACGCCATCAGCCATTGCAGCGGCGTGGTGGTATTAAAGACAAACAGGAACAGGATGTTGAGCGCGAAAATCAGCGCGATGTATTCGACCGGCGTGATGAAAATCAGCAGACTGATTAGGGAGTACACGACAATAATCCATTTAAAGGCTTTCACGCGGTCGAAACGGCCTAACAACCGGGACGAACAGAGCGAGCCAAACATGGTGGCGATACTGCCGTAGAGTAAGAACTGCGTCGCCATCTCCGGGTGATCCATCACGTATTTCACAAAATAGAGCGTTGCCCCACCGCGCACCACGTTAGAACAGGTCGCCATCATTTTGAATGCGCACATGATCCGCCACTGGCTATTGCCCCACAGCAGTTTCAGATCTTTCGACACCGACGAGCCCGGCTGCACCTCAAAGGTGTAGCGCTCTTTGGTGGTAAAGAAGCAAACGTACAGCAGCACCACACCGCTTAACCCCAACACGATCATCGCGCCAAAGTAACCCAGTTGTTCATTCCCTTTGCCGATGATCCCCACCAGCGGCAGCGCAATCCCGCTGATCGCCAGCGATCCGGCGGCAGCAAGGAAAAAGCGCCACGACTGAAGCTCATGACGCTCTTTCGGATCGGCAGTGATGACGCCAGGCATGGCGCAGTATGGGACATTGACGAAGGTGTATACCAGCGTCAGTAAAATGTAGGTCACACAGGCGTAGATGATTTTACCGTTGGCGGAAAAGTCCGGCGTATAGAACGTCAGCATGCAGACCACACCAAACGGGATCGCCCCCCACAACAGGAATGGGCGGAACTGGCCGTGGCGCGTACGGGTGCGGTCCACCAGCAATCCCATCAGCGGATCGGTCACGGCATCGAGTATGCGCGACACTAAAAACAGTGTCCCCATAATGCCAGCAGATAAGCCAAACACATCGGTATAAAAATAGGCCAGCAGGAACATGGTGGCCTGCCAGACAAAGCCGCAGGCGGTATCACCCAGCCCGTAGCCAATTTTATCTTTCATGGTTAATTGCATTATTACCCCCAAGTGGAAATGTGCAAACGTCAGGGACCTGTTCCAGGCAAGATCAATACCTGGTACATCGTCAGGAATACACCCTCTTTTCGTGTGCTGACATGACTATTTCGTGTTAATAGAGTGTAAGTAAACGATCGATTAACCAGCAATGGTCATATCTGATTTATGAATTATGATATTTTGCTTTTGTGATAATCGTCGTTATATTATTGAAAACTGAAAATAATTTTATACTTTTAATTTTAATAAGTTATAAAATCAGACCATTTTTAAAAACAGCTATATTACAGGCACGATAAAACTGCCCACGAAATATTATCGCAGGCAGAATTTTTTATTTTACTATTCACATTCCGAGTGCTTTTTTACCGGCGTTAATAACCTCGATAATTTTATCGGTATCATAAATGCAGCCTTTCCAGGTACCGCCGCTAATCGACTGCAAAGCGGCCCACAGTCGCGTATCGTCCGGTAAGAAATCATGCGCGTGTAATTCCGGATGCGGTGTTCTGCGTACCAGTTCTGCCGCCCCTTCTTCCGACGTCAGCGGATGTTGTGCTGTGCCGATGAAATTCACCCGGCCAGTTAAAGAAAGCCTGTCCACCTCGATCTCAATAATGTCGTTATCGCGCAGCTTACCAATCGGCCCGCCAGCCAGCGCTTCGGGGGCCACGTGACCAAAACACGCGCCTGTCGACACGCCAGAGAAACGCGCGTCGGTGATCAGCGAAACTGTTTTACCCCAGGAGACATGCTTTAACGCCGAGGTCAGTTGGTAAGTCTCTTCCATCCCGGTGCCGGACGGGCCTCCGCCGATGACGACCATGATATCACCGCGATCGATCTCGCCGTTTTTGATGGCCGTGATCGCCCGCGCTTCGGAAACAAACACTCGCGCCCGGCCCGTATGACGATAAACGCCGTCTGCGCCCACCACCGACGGATCGATGGCCGTCGCCTTGATCACCGATCCTTCCGGCGCGATATTCCCCACCGGGAAAGCGACCGTTGAGGTCAGCCCGCGGGCTTTGGCGCGTTCCGGTGGGAGGATGACATCATCAGGATCGACACTGTCCTGCTCGCGCAAACACTGACGGAAACGTTCGCGGCGCTCGGACGCCTGCCACCAGTCGAGGTTTTCCCCTACCGTCTGGCCCGTCACCGTCATGGCATCCAGATGCAACAGGCCGAGATCGCGCAGGTGGAGCATCACTTCCGGCACGCCGCCCGCGAGGAACGCGCGCACCGTTGGGTGATAGTCAGGCCCATTCGGTAGCACGCTCACCAAGCGCGGAACTTTGCGGTTGATACGCGTCCAGTGGTCGACATCCGGGATCGTGCATCCCGCTGCATGGGCGATAGCAGGAATGTGCAGCAGCAAATTGGTCGAGCCACCAAACGCGGCGTGGATCACCATCGCGTTTTCAATCGCTTTATCGGTGAGGATATCGCGCGTGGTGATCCCGCGATCGTCCAACTGAGCCACCGCGCGAGCCGACTGGCGGGAAATCTCTAGCCACACATCCTGCCCAGACGGGGCTAGTGCCGAGTGCGGCAACGCCAGCCCGAGCGCTTCGGCCACCACCTGAGAGGTTCCAGCGGTGCCTAAAAACTGACAGCCGCCTCCCGGCGACGCGCAGGCGCGACAGCCCAGTTCAGCAGCTTCCTGTAACGAGAGTTCATGGTTGGCGTAGCGCGCGCCGATGGTCTGCACCTTTCCGGCATCTTCGCCAAACGTTGGCGGCAGCGTCGCACCGCCCGGCACCAGAATGGTCGGCAGATGGTGCATGGAGGCCAGCGCAATCATGGTCGCGGGCAGACCTTTGTCGCAGGTAGCAACACCAATCACCGCGCGGCGCGTGGGCAGTGAACGAATAAGACGACGGAAGACGATAGCGGCGTCGTTGCGATACGGTAGAGAATCGAACATCCCGTGCGTGCCCTGCGAGCGCCCGTCACAAGGATCGCTGACAAACGCCGCAAACGGAATGCCGCCGTTACGGGTGATCTCTTTTGCCGCCGCCTGCATTTGCAGGCCGATTTCCCAGTGCCCAGTATGATATCCGAGCGCTACCGGGCGACCATCGCCCGCGCGGATCCCACCCTGAGTGCCAATAATAAGCACCTCTTTGCCGGTGAGTTTATTGGCGTCCCAGCCCATTCCGGCGTTCTGCGTCATACCAAACAGATTGCCACTCGGGGACTCCATCAGCATTTGCGGCGTCAGCGGCAGCGCGCCCTGCGGTCCGGCCGCATGGGTCGTGACCGAATAAAAGGCATCGTCCTGCGGGGTGAAAATAGTCTCTATTGCCATCTTATTCTTCCGATTCAGCAGAGTTTCAACTGTTGCAGCAGGGCTTTCAGCTGCGTCTTGCGCGACTCATCCAGCGGGCTCGCAGGCGGCAGTACATAGGTCGACACCGGTCGTCCGCACAGCGAAATCGCCTCTTTAATCACGTTCACAAATGGCGTATCGAGCTGATACATCTGCGGAATTTGCAGCATTGTCTGGTGATATTTGGCGGCCTGAGCCAAGTTGCCGTCGCGGAATGCCTGCAGCAGTTTGACGGAGATCTGCGGCGCGAAGTTACCGCTCGCCGAGATCGCCCCGTCGCCGCCCAGCAGCAGCGTGTTGAACAGGTGATCGTCGTAACCGCACAGCACCGTAAAGTGGGGATGCGCCGCTTTCACGATCAGGATCATGCTGCGCAGATGGGCCACGGAGTCGATGGTATCTTTGATACCCACGATGTTGCCGCGCGAATCGGCCAGCGTTTTGACCAGCGCGGGCGTTAAGTCCTGACCGGTTAGCGCCGGGAAGTTATAGAGGATCACTGGGAGCGTTACGCTGTCCGCCACCTGCTGGTAATAGCGGATCAGGTTCTCTTCAGATACTTTCCAGTAATAAGGGTTAATCACCACAATGCCATCCGCACCCACGCGCTGCGCGTGCTGACTCAGTTCGATGGTTTCCCGTGCGTTAGTGCCGCCGGTACCAATCAGAACCGGCACCCGGCGATCCACATGATCAATGGCAAATTCGGCGATCGCTTTACGCTCTTCGGCGCTGAGCTGGGAGAACTCGCCTCCGCTGCCTAAAAAGAACAGTCCGTCGACACCGGCGTTAATCATGTCGTCAATGAGCGCGGCGGTACCCTGTTTATCTAACTGGCCATCGGCGTTAAAAATGGTGGAGACAGGCGGAATAATCCCCGAGAACTGCGCAGTAAGCTGCATGAGATCTCCTTGTTGACCTATTTTGTTCTACATTATAGAACTGTGTTCATTAATTTAGTTCTCATACTATGCCGCGATGCGCGGAGAGGTAAACCGGGAAAAATCAGCAAGGGGCAATTTTTTAGCCTGGATCACGAAACGATGAAACGAGGTACAAAAGTTGTAGCCCGGAAGCGAGCGCCACCGGGCGAGGGAAATTAACCGACCCGCATTTTCACAACCACTTTACGCACCTTCGCGGAGGTCCTCACAGCGCACAGCGGCTTACGGATGATTCATCCTATTGCAAAATAACCCGCGTCGCCTGGTTTGCCAGGCTCAGCCACGCGAACTTTTGCAGATGTAGTCATACAGGCGCTGGGTGTCCGCCAGTGAACAGAGCCGCGTTCCAAGATTAAGCGTGGCTGCACTGCCCGCTGCGACGCCGAACCGAACCATATCCACCAGGTCTGCCCCGTTCGCCAATTTCAGCACCATCGCGCCTACCATGCTGTCACCGGCCCCGACGGTGCTAAGTTTCTTCACCGGTGGCGGGACTATCTGTATACAGGTGTCACTATCAACGGCGAGAGCTCCTTGAGGGCCGAGTGATACAACAACCCGCTCAGCTCCCCCCTGTTGTACCAACTCCTTAGCGGCAGCTCGCACATCATCAGGGTGCTCCAATGACCGCCCGATAAGTGCAGACAGCTCATTCTGATTCGGTTTTACCAAAGCCAGCCCCCCTACATCCAGGCAGGCCTGTAAAGCATCCCCAGAACTGTCGACAATACAGTGCAATCCTATAGCTTGCGCCTGCTTAATCAGGTCGGTTAATTTTGCCAGCGTGGTGCCCGGTGGCAAGCTGCCACTAATCACCAGAATCGAACCATGAGGGATCTTCTGCACCTGCAACAAAATCTGGTCAAACTCGGCATCATTAACCCTTGCCCCTGGCATAACAAAGCGAAACTGTTCACCGCTATTATCCACATGGACATGCAGGTTCTGCCGTGTCCAGTCCTGAGCTTTCAGGGTTTCTGTAACAATGCCTTCCCGATCAAGCAACTCTTTTAAATGCTCGCCCGTTGGCCCGCCAATTGGAAAGATCGCACTGGCTTGCCCACCAAGATAAACTACGGCACGGGCAACATTGATGCCACCCCCACCAGGTTCAAAAATGGGGGTGGTGCAGCGTAGTTTCCCTTCAGGGTAGATCCTGGGAGTTGTCGTCGCGCTATCGAGAGATGGAGAAAGTGTTAAAGTAAAAATCTGAGTCATGATGGTCAAATCCTCTTATTTTGATTTTACTTTGTTGATTTGGTTGAGGAAGAAAAGGGAAAACGGTGGTCATGTACCGAGACTGGGAGCATTTACCCGAGCCAGAATATATCCGTACACCACAAGTATATACCTAAAGAACTGAAGGATAAGGTTAAGCAACGTGCAGCACTCAATGGCCGCTCGCTCAATGCGGAACTGGTGCAGATTGTTCAGGATGCCATGTCCAGGCCTTCACCTGTTATTGGCTACCGTAGCGACACGGAAAAGTTAGCCGCTCAGCAAGCCGAAACCGTCAAGAAGATGGTTTTCGAAACGCTCGTGCAGATGTATGCTGATAAAGAATAATCAGTTAGGATTCTGGGATGAAAAAGATCATCATTGCCATGTTGGCCTTAGCCTCACTACCCGCTAGCGCCGAGTGCTGGGTTGTGTCGAACTTAAAAGGCTCAACATTCATGAAGGATGATGCCTACAAACGAACGGATGACGGCTTTAGCGGCTCGTTCATGATAACAATTGATGAGAAAAACTCATCCGTTGTGACAAACGGCACGGACGCTGGAGGGATAAAATATATTCCTATATCCCAAAACACGCTTATTGGATTGTCTCAGTCTGATTCTGGTGAGGCGATTGAGACGTGGTCTATCAACAATGATGGAAAGGTAATGATGACAAAAGTCCTAACCGGATGGGGAAGGTTTGACTCCTCCAAAGCATTCGTTGGTGATGTAACAGGCAAATGCTAAACGCTACGGTCGGGGGCTATGTATATAAAATTTTAGCGTTGTCTTTGTTACTGGCACCATGCGTTTCTAATGCTCAGTGCTGGGTGGTCTCCAACCTGAAAGGCCAGTCTCAATTCAGTCCTGAGTACAAACTTCAACAAGATGAGGCCGCGGGGACATACCATATTTCTATAAATGGGAATACAGCAAGCCTTACTTCAGTTGGTGATGTATATGAATCAGGACTTACGTACTCACCTGTGTCATCAACTTCTATGGTTGGAGAATCTCACGGTAAAAGTAACTCCTTCATCGAGACATGGGTGATTACACCTGATGGGAAAGTGCTCTACACTAAAACTCGGGCTAGTTCTTCACATTGGAGCCAATTGTCATCTTTCATCGGCGATGTTATTGGGAAGTGTTAGCCGTCCTCAACTCATTATTAGTGCTTTTTATGGGTAAATTAATTTTGTGCCTTATAGTAATTGTTGTAACTGGCTGCGCCCAATCCACTCAGGTAAACCGTGGCGATGGGACAAAACAATTCCTTATAGAATGTGGAGCAGGGACTTCATGGAACGTTTGCTACGAAGAGGCTAATAATGTTTGTCCTTCTGGGTATGTTGACGTTTCTAAATCCTCTGGGTTCAATCGCAAACACCGCAGCTTTAGCCACGCTCAACGCCGATGAACCTGATGAGGAAGCGATTGATTACCGTCAGGCAGAGTAAATACCTGAACAACCTGATTGAACAAGATCATCGAAACATCAAACGTCGGAGCCTACCCATGCTGGGATCAAACCGTTTCGGCGTGCACAGATGCTCCTGGCTGGCATCGAATTGATCCACATGATACATAAAGGGCAATATCAACATCCGCAAAGTGAGGGATTGTCACCTGCGGAACAATTTTATCTGTTGGCTGCCTAAATAACCGGCAGCACCACTTTTTCTAACTTCTCTACGCTAATGCAACATAGCCTAAATAAGGCTCCTTCCCCTTTTATTCATGCCATAACCACCTTTGCATCTACAGGCGCGAGTTTTGCCTACTAAGATAAATCCTGAACCGGATGACCTATTATCTAATTATCATTACATAAATCTAAATATATTGATTTAAAAGCATTAAACTTCATTAATGCACCATTGCTTAAAATATTATACCAAAGATTACCCAATGCACAGTATTATCTATAACGAACACAAAGGGATGTGACTGGTTACTAGCTAAACACAAAGTATAGGTTCTCTTTTGGGTTTACACATAAATATCGCATATGTACTACTAGCCAATTGAAAATTAGGGTAACAAAATGAATTTTAATAAAACAATCATCGCAACAGTATTGGCATTCGGTGTCATCTCTACAGCTAATGCTGCTGACCAGGGTCATGGTACCGTGACTTTTAACGGCACCATCATTGATGCACCTTGTTCTATCACTAACGATGATGCCAAGCAGGTTGTGGAACTGGGCCAGATCTCTGCCGCTCAATTAGCAGATGGCGGTACTTCAATTCCTAAAAACTTCTCAATTAAATTGCAAAGTTGCACCCTCGCAGCAATGAAAACCATCACTGCTACCTTTACGGGTGCTGCGGGTGCTGATGGTCGTCTGGGTGTTACCGGTACCGCACAGGGCGCAAGTATTGCACTGACCGATGGCGCTAACACCGTGATCAAACTGGGTCAGGCGAGTAAGCCTCAGAGCCTGCAAGAGGGGAATAACACGCTGGTATTCTCAGCCTACCTGAAAGGTGACGGCGCGGCTGCAACCATCAAACCAGGTGACTTTACTAGCATCGCTGACTTCACCCTAGCTTACCAGTAAACTTATCGTAGTGATTTGACTCACTGCATGCGCTTTCCGCATGCAGTATTAACATGCAAGTGATGGGTTTATGCTAAACCGCTTGCCTGGCGAATATGTACTCTTTCCTATTTTTCTGCGGAGAAGCACCAACAGCATGACAATAGGCAAGGGAGTATGAGGTCGGTTTATTAGGCTACATAAGGGGGGAGCCTTACCCCATTTTGTTATAAAAAGTAATCACCCCAAAATATCATGTTGTTAGTTTACTGCTGACGTTTAGTTATAATTGCGCTCTGCGTACCAGGAAATTATATTAATCAGTTTATTTTAAAACGGACTTTACTGATTGTTATTGTATAAGGAAGTGATAACCAAACCCTATCGAACCACGCTGTTATCCATCTTTATCTCTAGTCAGGAAAGCGAACCATACACAATGAAAATTGTCATGCAAAAGGTTTTAGAATATGGTTTCGTTGCTTTTTATTACGCGCTATTTTCGGCCACATATTCTCTCCCTGCATGTTGCGTATTGTCTGGGAGGCATTACTCTTGCTGCACAGGCGGACGACATACAGTTTAACACCGATATTTTAGACGTGAAAGATCGCGCTAACATTGACTTAGGGCAGTTCTCCCGCAGTGGCTATATTATGCCAGGGGAGTATCTGTTAACCGTCTATGTTAACAAACATCAATTGTCGGAACAGTCTGTGACCTTTTACACCTCGGCGGATAAAGAGCAAGACACTGAGGCCTGTGTCACCCCGGAAATAGTCAAGTTGTTGGGTTTGAAACCTGCCACGCTGGATAAATTGACCTGGCAACGTGAGAGCGTATGTCTAGCACTCAGCCAACTACCTGGCATGACCGTCAAGGGCGATCTGGGCTCCTCGACGCTGTACATCAGTATGCCACAGGCCTATCTGGAATATGTAGATGAGAATTGGGACCCTCCTTCTCGCTGGGATGAGGGGATCCCTGGGCTATTGGCCGACTATAGCCTTAATGCCCAGGCGCAGCGCCAGCAGGGATCTCAGGAAAGGAATGGCGGGAACAGCGTCAGCAGTAATGGGACCATCGGTGCCAATATGGGTGTCTGGCGTCTGCGTGCAGACTGGCAATCGCAGTATACCAACCAGAGCGGTTCGGAAGGGAGTACGCAAAAAAGTTGGGACTGGAGCCGCTACTATGCCTATCGGGCCGTGCCAAGTCTGAGCGCCAAGCTAATGCTGGGAGAAACTTTCCTGACTTCGGATATCTTTGATAGCTTCCGTTTCACCGGTGCCAGTCTGATAACCGATGACTCGATGCTGCCTCCCAGCCTACGGGGCTATGCGCCGGAAGTGACGGGCCTTGCTCGTACCAATGCCAAGGTCACCATCAGCCAAGAAGGGCGGGTGCTGTATGAGACCCATGTGGCGCCGGGTCCGTTCCGTATCCAGGATATTAATAACTCGACTATCGGGCAGATATTGGTGCGGGTGGAGGAATCAGATGGCCGGGTAGAAACTTTTACCGTGAATACCGCCAACGTTCCCTACCTGACCCGGCCGGGAACGGTGCGTTACAAGGTAGCAGCCGGCAGGCCTTCCAGCTGGCAACACCAACCCAACGGCTCCCCATTTACCACCGGCGAGTTTTCCTGGGGGGTAAGCAACGGTTGGTCGCTATACGGCGGCGGCGTGGCAGGTGGTAACTATAACGCCTTGGCGTTAGGGGTCGGGCGTGACCTGATGATGTTCGGGGCACTCTCTTTTGATGTGACTCAGTCACGGGCCAAACTGCCGCAGAAAGATGACACCTTGTCGGGAGGATCTTACCGTCTGAGCTATTCAAAGCGTTTTGATGAGTATAACAGTCAGGTGACCTTTGCCGGTTACCGCTTCTCTGAGCGGGACTTTATGAGCATGAGCGAGTATCTGGATGCCAGAACCTATGGTGCCCGTTCGGCGAGTAGCAAAGAGATGTATACCCTCACCTTCAATAAACAGTTTGTCGATCTGGGTATCAGCGCATTCCTTAACTATACCCACCTGACCTATTGGAATAGTGCGGAAAACAACACCTATAACCTGACGTTATCGCGCAATTTCGACCTCGGGCGCTTTAAGGATCTGAGTATTCTCGTGACGGCCTACCGTAATCAGTATAACGGCACCCGTCAGGATGGTATGTATCTGTCACTGTCCATTCCTTGGGGGCATAGCGGGTCGATGAGTTACAACGGTTCACTGGAGGGTAGCAATAACACTAATCAGGTGAGTGTATCCGATCAGATTAATGGTAACGACAGATATCAACTGGCCGCAGGATCCAGTCGTAGCGGTGCAACAGCTAGCGGCTACTACACTCACCAGGGCAGCCTGGCGCAGATGAATGGTTTTGCCAGTTATCAGCATGGCGCTTACTCCTCAGCCGGACTCACGTTACAGGGGGGGGCTACCGCCACCCATAAGGGTGCCGCATTGCACCGTACCAATATCCTGGGGGGAACGCGGATCCTGATCGACACCGATGGAGTAGCCAATGTCCCGATCCAGGGGCATGGTGCCAAAACCAGCAGCAATTACTTTGGTAAAGCGGTGGTGGTCGATGTGGGCAACTATTACCGTAACCAGGTCAATATCGACCTTGACGCCTTGCCTGACAGCATGGAGGCCACCAATAGCGTGGTACAAGCTACCCTGACAGAAGGGGCAATTGGTTATCGGCGTTTTGAGGTGATTACCGGTGAAAAAGCGATGGCGGTGGTCCGCTTGGCGGATGGTTCAACCCCTCCCTTTGGTGCCAACGTGCTGAACAAAAAAATGAAACAAGTTGGGATAGTGGGTGACAGCGGTAGCGTCTATCTCAGCGGTATTAACGCCGGTGACCAGATGGAAGTGCATTGGAATGGGCGTGCACAATGTGTCTTTATGCTACCGAATATGCTTTCGAACAGCAGTCTGACGGATCTGTTGCTCCCCTGCCGCTTGGTTGAGAGCGACAAGACTCCCACTGCCGTTGCGGCAAAATAAAGAAAACCACTGCCATTTTTTGTGAGGTGGTGGTGATAAACCAACATTGTTAATGAGAAGAATACCATGAGAATCACTATTTTTATCGGCGGCTTATTATGTACCCTGGCCTCCCACTCTACCTATGCGGCTATCGCTCTCGACCGTACCCGGATCGTATTCGATGGCGGCGCAAAGTCCATCAGCCTGAATGTCAGCAATGATAATCAGCAACTGCCCTATTTGGCTCAAGGATGGCTTGAGGATGATAAAGGCAATAAAATCACCAGCCCATTGACGGTATTACCCCCTATTCAGCGTATTGAGGCCGGGGCCAAAAGCCAGGTTAAAATACAAGGATTGCCTGCGGCAAACAGCCTGCCACAGGATCGAGAATCTTTATTCTATTTCAACCTGCGTGAAATTCCACCGCGCAGCGACAAGCCCAATACGTTACAGGTCGCTTTGCAAACGCGAATTAAGCTGTTCTACCGGCCACAAATGCTACATCTGACACCGACAGCGATGGCGGCTACCCCCTGGCAGGAACAACTGACGTTAACTCGTCAGGGGAGCACCTATCAGGTGAATAACCCAACGGCCTACTACACCACGCTGGTGGATGGCAGTAGCAGCGTTAAGGGGCCTCCGGTAAAGAACTTTGAACCGCTGATGCTGGCCCCCTTCAGTCAAGGAACGTTGAAAAGCGGTAACGCAGAACTGGGCAATAACCCGGTACTGACCTACATCAATGACTATGGTGCACGGCCACAGTTGCAGTTCACCTGTGTTGGCGACACCTGCCAGGCCAAGCCGGTCAAAGATACATACTGATCGGCGGGCAACGATAAGTGGCTATCGGCACATACGGGGATAAGTGATGAGTAAAATTGGCGTAATAACCGCGCAGGTCAGGCGAGGTTATTGGTTATTGGTTATCGGGCTCAGTCTGTTACTCGGCACTATGCTGGCACATGCCGTCACTCTTGTCACGGTGAGAGTAGTGGTCTTTGTAGCGCCATCATGCGTAATTAACAATAACCAACCGATTACGGTCGATTTCACCGATGCGGTGATGACCACCCGCGTCGATGGCAATAACTATCTGCAGCCGGTGAAATATACGCTGGCGTGTAGCAACCAGCTATCCAATAAAATGAAAATACAGATAAAGGGCGTGGATGCCGGATTTGCCAATGGTGCCCTACAGACCAGCAATGAAAATCTGGGGATTGCGCTATCCAGCGGCGTCACGCCGTTACCGGTTAATGGCTGGATCAATTTTACCTATCCGAACCTGCCGGTATTACAGGCGGTACCAGTGAAGCGCCCAGGGGCAAGCTTGGTCGGGGGCATCTTCTCTGCTTCCGCGACCATGGTGGTGGAGTACCAGTGAGCGGGAGCAGAGCAATGACAGGATATTCGGCTGTAATGTCACTGATGCTGGCAGGCATTTTCTCCTGCCATCCAGCGCTGGCCGCCGGTGAGATGAACTTTGGCGGCACCTTGATCGAGCCGCCTCCCTGCACCATCAACAGCGGCGGCCTGATCGACGTCGATTTCCAGCAGCGGGTGGGGATCAACAAGGTCGATGGGGTAAATTATTTGCAACCCATTGACTACAAAATGGTCTGTGGTCCAAGTACTAATCCGTGGGAAGTACGCTTGACGGTGAGTGGCAACGCAACTGCCTATGATCCCGCCGCCGTTCAGACCAATATCGATGGATTGGGGATACGGCTATTGCAAAACGACCTGCCGTTTACCCTCAATACTCCGATCGTCGTGCCACGCGGCGGTATCCTGGTTTTGAAGGCGGTACCGGTAAAAAAACCGGGAGTGACTTTGCCAGAAGGTGCGTTTGAGGCCAGCGCCACACTGCAGGCGGAGTACCAATGATAAGGGGCAAATGGATGGCACTGAGAAATGGCGCTTTGCCAAGTAAACTGATCTTGACGTTGCTGGGATTATCAATGCTGCCAATGGCATCCGCCTTAGCAGCAGACAATATGCGCTTTCACGGGGCGCTGGTTGCCGAACCCTGCACGATTGCCCCCGGCACAGAGAACATCGAACGCAAGTTTGGCACCATTGTGGTGAAGTATTTATACATTAACCAGCGTACCCATGGAGAAATCTTTACCTTGCCGCTGACGGAGTGCGATATCAGCCTGGGCAATAGTGTGAAAGTCACCTTTCTGGGACCTGAGAGCACTGCCCTGCCTGGCTTACTGGCGCTGGATGCTTCTAGCCAGGCCGCAGGGATTGCCATAGGTATCGAGACCCTAGGGGGAAAGTCGATACCCATTAATCAACCCAGCAATGGCAACCAACTGGTACAGGGCGATAGCCCGATCAGGTTTATGGCCTATGTGCAGGGCGAGCCCGAGGCGATAGCCCAGCAAAGCATTCGGCTCGGGCCATTTAACGCCATGGTGACCTTTAGCCTTGAGTATGAATGAGATACGCTCAACAGAAAATCTGCTGGTTAATCGCCGGCAGTAAATGAATATACGCTTGAGAAACGGCAGCCTTAATTCTATAGAGTCGATACAATGAAAAATTCACCAATAATAGTACTACTCCTCACTATGGTAGCAACGCTGCTGGCGACTACAACAGCTCGCAGTGCAGTAGGCGATATTATACTATGGCCGGTCGTGACTAGCGCTGAATTCACCCCTAGTACCGGAAAAACTGTCACTGTACACGCAACGGTTGATATGATCCCGATTAGACAAACCAGGACCGATAGTGAGTTGTATACTCAATACAATAACCGTATAGTCGTGCGTTTTATCAGTCCAGTCGCTGGGTATATGAATACCAGCGCATACGTACCGCTACTGATGACCTGGAAAGAAATCTCTGACTACTGGTTAAAAACCTACGGTAGACATACCGTGCTTAATATAAGTCTAACTTGGCCTTTTGCTGGCAGCTTTGGTAAGGGGGGATGTGTCGGGATTGGTAACCATGGTCCCGGTGAATCGACCAACATGCCTAATGCACCTACGTTGATGGCGAACCCAGGTGCTAACTACCCCTGCACTAATATTCCTGTATCAGATTATCGCTGCAATATAATGCAGAGTGAATTAGCTATCGATTTTGGTAGGATTAATACCAACGAGATTGACGGTAAGGAAGCCAGCGTGAATTTCGATCTATCTTGTGATGGCCCGGTCACAATAAGCCTCACCAGCACGGCAGGAACAACGCTGACACTGGGTACTGGCATTACCGCTGCCTTGACTTTTGATGATAAGCCCCTATCAGAGTTCAGGCAGGTTGACGAAGGGAATACGGTCCATAAGCTTTCGGCAAAAATATCTGCATCGGGAGTTAAAGCAGGATCCTATAGCTACTCGACTGCGCTAATTTTCAACTACCAATAAATGCACACTGAATAAAAATTATTTTTACTCTTGATAAGCTGTCTCTTATACACATCTCCGAGCCCACGAGACAGGAGGTATCATCTCGTATGCCGTCTTGTGCTTGAAAAGGGGGGGGGGGGGGGGGGGGGGGGGGGGGGGGGGGGGGGGGGGGGGGGGGGGGG
>NZ_JAELTL010000120.1:0-3981 GCF_016428815.1 Serratia sp. ASV30
GGCACAGGCCGCTCCGCTGCCGCTGGTGATGAGCGTGGTGTTAGTGATTCTGATCGCGATGTCGGTAGGTTCCAGCGTGATTGCCGTCGCCTGGCTTGGATAAGGGAGTTGATTATGACTGGTTCACTTATCGTCAATAACCTCGCGGGGCTGATGATGGTCACCTCGCTGCTGGTAATTGGCGCCAAACGGCCCGTGGCCTCGTGCTGGCTCTATGCCTTGCAGTCGCTGCTATTGGTGCTGATTTTCTTTACGCTGGGGCAAACCCTGGGCGCCCACCAGCTCACTCTGTGGGCGATCAGCGCCTTTATCACCAAGGTGGTGCTGGTGCCGGTGATCATGGCCTATGCCTTTCGCAAAATGGACGATCCCTCGGCGAACGGCAGCCTGATCGGTCCGGTGATGCTGATGCTGGCCGCGGCGGTGATTGTACTGCTGTGCTGGTTTGTGGTGGAGCCGGTGCAGGTGCCGCTGCTGGCCTCGCTGAAACCGGCGCTGGCGGTATCGCTGGGGCATTTTATGCTCGGCCTGCTGTGTATCGTCACCCAGCGCAACATCCTCAAGCAGGTGTTTGGCTACTGCCTGATGGAAAACGGTTCGCACCTGACGCTGGCGCTGCTGGCGAATCGCGCGCCGGAGCTGGTGGAGATTGGTATCGCCACCGATGCCATTTTTGCGGTGATCGTGATGGCCGTGCTGGCGCGCAAAATCTATCGCACGCTCAACACGCTGAATGTTGAACAACTGACGGCGTTGAAGGGGTGAGATGATGAGTAATACCACCATGCTGTTTCTATTACTGCTGACGCCGCTGGCCTTCTCGCTGCTGACCTTTGCCTGTCGATTGCTGGGAAATGCTGCGCGGGTCTGCGTCACGCTGTTGCACTTTGTCGGTATCATGCTGCTGCTGGCGATTTCCCTATGGGTGGTGATGCAGGTGTACCAGCAAGGCGATATTCTGGCTGCCGGACGCTGGCTGCATCTGGATAGCCTGAGCGCCCTATTCCTGGCGATCCTCGGTATCATCGGCTGCCTTACCGGGCTTTACTCCATTGGCTATATGCGCCATGAGGTTGATGAAGGCGAGATTTCGGTAGCGACGCTGTGTCACTACTACGGCTTCTTCCACCTGTTCCTGTTCACCATGCTGTTGGTGATCACCAGCAATAACCTGATCCTGATGTGGGCGGCCATCGAAGCCACCACGCTCAGTTCGGCGTTTCTGGTGGGGTTGTACGGGCAGAGCTCCTCGCTGGAGGCGGCCTGGAAGTACATCATTATCTGCACCGTCGGGGTGGCCTTCGGGCTGTTCGGCACCATTCTGGTGTACGCCAACGCGGCCAGCTTTATGCCCGATCCCAACGACGCCATCTTCTGGACGGAAGTGCTCAAGCACGCTACGCAGTTGGATCCGATGCTGATGCATCTGGCGTTCGTGTTTATCCTGATTGGTTTTGGCACCAAAACCGGGCTGTTCCCGATGCACGCCTGGCTGCCGGACGCCCACAGTGAGGCACCAAGCCCCACCAGCGCCCTGCTCTCTGCCGTACTGCTCAACTGCGCGCTGCTGATCATCATCCGTTACTACATCATTATCAGCACCACCTTGGGCCATGACTTTACCGGCACTCTGTTGATGGTGTTTGGCTTCCTTTCTGTCGCAGTGGCGGCCTTCTTTATTCTGGTGCAGCGCGATATCAAGCGGCTGCTGGCCTACTCCAGCGTGGAGAACATGGGGCTGATCGCCGTGGCGATCGGCATCGGTGGCCCGCTGGGTATTCTGGCGGCTCTGCTGCATACCCTGAACCATAGCCTGGCAAAAACCCTGCTGTTCTGCGGGTCTGGCAACGTGCTGCTGAAGTATGGCACCCGCGATATTACCGTGGCGAAAGGGATGCTGAAATGCATGCCGTTCAGCGCTGTGTTGCTGGCAGGGGGAGCCCTGGCGCTGGGCGGTATGCCGCCGTTCAACATTTTCCTCAGTGAGTTTATGACGGTCACTGCCGGGCTGGCGGCTGGCCATATTACGTTGACCATCGTCTTGTTGTTGCTGCTGACAGTGGTATTGGCTGGGTTGGTTCGCATGGTAGCCAGCGTGCTGTTCGGCGCAAAACCAGAAGAGGTCAACAAAGGCGAACTGGGAATACTGACAACCTTACCGATGCTGACCCTGCTGGTATTGATGCTGGTGATGGGCACCCATATCCCGCAACCGGTCAGCCGACTGCTGGAAAACGCGGTCCACATCGTGATGAACAACAAGCCTGGCACTCATGCCCAGCCATTGAGCTGGCCATGGGCCGTTCAGAATCATTCCTCTGCGGCCGAACCTCAGGCAGGAGAAGTAAAGTGAGCTACGAAACCCACGTATTGACCCTCAACAACAACGAAAAACTCGGCAAAGGCTATCTGGCCAAAGTGCGCGAGAAGTTCCCCTCCGCATTGCTGGATGCCGAGTGGCAAACCGCCAACCAGGTCACCATCACGGTCAAGCTGAATTCGTTACCCGAAATCGTGGAATACCTCTATTACCAGTTAGGTGGATGGCTGCCGGTGCTGTTTGGCAATGACGAACGTACTTTGACCGGGGATTTCGCCGTCTACTACGTGCTGTCGATGGAGGAAGGGGAAAAGTGTTTTATCACCGTCAAGGCTCAGGTTAGCGCCATCACGCTGGAGTTCCCGTCGGTTACCCCTCGCGTTCCCGCCGCCGTTTGGGGCGAGCGTGAAATCCGTGATATGTACGGTTTAATCCCGGTGGGGCTCCCGGACGAACGCCGCCTGGTATTACCGGACGACTGGCCAGACGATCTTTACCCGCTGCGTAAAGACACCATGGATTACCGCCAGCGCCCCGAGCCAACCACTAACGTGGAAACCTACCCGTTTGAAAATGCGGCCACCGGTGAATCGCGCGTGGTGCCGATCGGGCCGATGCACATTACCTCCGATGAGCCAGGACATTTTCGCCTGTTTGTTGACGGCGAACGCATTGTCGATGCCGACTACCGGCTGTTCTACGTGCATCGTGGCATGGAGAAGCTGGCCGAAACCCGTATGGGCTATCAGGAGGTCACCTTCCTGTCCGACCGGGTCTGCGGGATCTGCGGCTTTACCCACAGCGTGGCGTACACCACCTCGGTGGAAAATGCGTTGGGGATCTATGTGCCGCCCCGCGCCCATGCCATCCGCAGCATTCTGTTGGAGGTCGAACGGCTGCACAGCCACCTGCTGAACATTGGGTTATCGAGCCACTTTGTCGGCTTTGATACCGGCTTTATGCAGTTCTTCCGCGTGCGTGAAAAATCGATGACCATGGCGGAGCTGTTAACCGGATCGCGTAAAACCTATGGGCTCAACCTGATCGGTGGCGTGCGCCGCGACATCCTGAAAGAACAGCGGGTGAAAACCATCAAGCTGATCCATGAGATGCGCGCCGACGTGACGCAACTGGTAGAGATGCTGCTCGGCACGCCAAATATAGAGCAGCGCACCAAAGGCATTGGCCTGTTGGATCGGCAGATTGCCCGCGACTACAGCCCGGTGGGGCCGATGATCCGCGCCAGCGGCTTCAAGCGCGATATGCGCTTTGACCACCCTTATGCCAACTACGGTTCATTGCCGAAAACGCTGTTCACCTTCGACGGCTGCGACGTGTATTCGCGCGTGATGGTGCGCGTGCAGGAAGTGCTGGATTCACTGGCGATGATCGAATACGGCCTGGATAACCTGCCGGGCGGCCCGCTGCTCACCGAAGGTTTCCGCTATCAGCCGCACAAGTTTGCCTTGGGCTATGCCGAAGCCCCGCGCGGTGAAGATATCCACTGGAGCATGCTGGGGGATAACCAGAAGCTGTTCCGCTGGCGCTGCCGGGCGGCCACCTACGCCAACTGGCCGGTGCTGCGTTATATGCTGCGCGGCAATACGGTTTCCGATGCCCCGCTGATTATCGGCAGCCTGGATCCCTGCTACTCCTGTACC
>NZ_JAELTL010000121.1:0-3761 GCF_016428815.1 Serratia sp. ASV30
GACCGTCGCCCTGGCTGCCAATCAGGACGGTATTCTTATTTCAGCGACTCAGGTACAGACCGCTGGCGTGCTCGATGATCGCTTCTCAGCCGCCGCGGAAGGCCTGGAATATGGTGCTCTGCTGACCGATTCTGGCGTCACTTTCCGAGTCTGGGCACCAACGGCCCAACAGGCAGAACTGGTGATCTACAGTGCGGATAAAAAAGTCATTGGTAGCCATCCGATGACCAGGGATAACGATTCCGGTGCCTGGTCATATCAAGGAGGTCACGACCTTAAAGACGCTTTTTATCGTTACGCCCTGACCGTTTATCATCCGCAATCGCGCAAAGTAGAGCAGTATGAGGTCACCGACCCTTACTCCCATAGCCTCTCCACCAACTCCGAATACAGCCAGGTTGTGGATCTCGATGACAGCGCGTTGAAACCAGAAGGCTGGGACAGCCTGACCATGCCACACCCGCAGACCAGCCAGGCTGATATTGCCAAAATGGTCATCCATGAGTCGCATATCCGCGATCTTTCCGCCTGGGATCAGACCGTTCCTGAACAGGTGCGGGGCAAATATCTGGCGTTGACTGCCACCGATAGCAATATGGTGCAGCATCTCAGGCAGCTTGGGCAAGCTGGGGTAACCCACATTGAATTGCTACCGGTGTTCGATCTGGCAACCGTCAATGAGTTCAACGACAAAGTGGCGGATCTCACCCATCCATTCAGTCGGCTTTGTGAACTGAACAGCGCCGTTAAGCAAAGCCGCTTTGCCGGCTACTGTGGAAGTTCAACCTCCATCGGAGATGTACTAGAAGAACTGAAACAGAATGACAGCCAGGACAACCCGCAGGTGCAGGAATTGAATGGCTATGTGGCTCAGACTGACTCCTACAACTGGGGTTATGATCCGTTCCACTACACGGTGCCTGAAGGCTCTTACGCTACCAATCCCGAAGGCACTGCCCGCATCAAAGAGTTTCGTACCATGGTGCAGACCATCAAGCAGCAACTGGGCATGAACATCATCATGGACGTGGTTTATAACCACACCAATGCGGCTGGCCCAACGGATCGTACCTCGGTGCTGGATAAAATCGTGCCCTGGTATTATCAACGCTTGAACGAAACTACGGGCAGTGTAGAGTCGGCCACCTGCTGTTCCGACTCAGCCCCCGAACACCGTATGTTTGCCAAACTGATTGAAGATTCTCTGGTGGTCTGGAGCCGAGACTACAAGATTGATGCATTCCGCTTTGACCTGATGGGCTATCATCCGAAAGCACAAATCCTGGCTGCCCGGGAGAAAGTAAAATCGGTGAACCCCAGCGTTTATTTCTTTGGTGAAGGTTGGAATTCTGGTCAGGACGATCGCTTCGAAATCGCTTCGCAGATCACGTTAAAAGGCACCGGCATTGGCACCTTCTCCGATCGCCTGCGTGATGCTGTTCGTGGAGGCGGCCCGTTTGACTCTGGTGATGCCTTGCGTCAAAACCAGGGGATGGGTAACGGCGCTGGAGTATTGGCTAACGAGTTAACCCAGCAAAATGAGGATACCGTGCGCCATCTGGCCGATCTGACCCGTCTGGGCATGGCTGGTAACCTGGCTGAATTCCTGTTGATCGATAAAGATGGCTCCGTCAGGAAAGGCAGCGAAATTGACTATAACGGGGCGATTGGGGGTTATGCCAACGATCCGACCGAAGTGGTCAACTATGTTTCCAAACACGACAACCAAACCTTATGGGATATGATCAGTTACAAAGCCGCACGTGAAGCCGATCTCACCACTCGCGTCCGCATGCAGGCGGTGTCACTGGCCACGACGTTGTTGGGTCAAGGGCTGGCATTCGATCAACAAGGTTCAGAACTCTTGCGTTCCAAGTCATTTACCCGTGACTCATATGATGCTGGGGACTGGTACAACCGTGTGGATTACAGCTATCAAGACAACAACTTCAACGTTGGTATGCCACGCATCAGCGATGATGGTGACAACTATTCGCTGATCGCCAGCGTAAAAGATGCGGTTGCCACACCTGGTCAAACAGAGATCGCGCAGATGACCTCGTTCTATCAGGAACTCACTAAACTGCGCCAATCTTCGCCTCTGATTGCCTTGGGTAGCGGCCATGAAGTGATGAAGCGTGTCGATTTCCGTAACACAGGTGCAGAACAGCAACTTGGCTTACTGGTGATGACCATTGATGACGGGGTTCAGGCCGGAAACGATCTTGATCCCCAAGCCGATGCGTTAGTCGTTATCATCAACGCAGCGCCGGAAGCCAGAACGCTTAATGACTTTACCGGTGAAAACCTCACCCTGAGCGCAATCCAACAAAACCTGGGAGCCCGCTCACTCGCCTCCGGCGTCAATATTACCGCTGAGGGCAGCGTTACAGTACCAGCCTGGTCGGTGGCCTTGTTGGTCAAACAACAAGTCGCAGCCCAAGGCTCAGGATTGCCTGTAAGCAGTAAATAAAACGGTCCGTTTCGGGTCACTATCAGGTGGCCCGAAACGAAAGGTTAAACCAACGGAGTCACATCAATCCTGAATATAAGTACAAAGCTATTGACCCGAGTTTTCTGGCAGGATATACCCTTCATACTTTGGCGTTGCCACAGTATTGGCGACACGCCAATAAAACAACCTCTGGCTGTAGAAATCAGCGTCAATGAAAGGTTCAGGGATGTGGACAATAAATCGATAGTAGAGCCAGAAGTCAGCGTCCAGCCAGCCAAGGGGTTGTTTATTCCCCGCTATCTGCTGCCAGTATATGCATTGTTGTTAATAGCGATAGGTTGGTTTTCCGCACAGCACTGGCGTAACAACGAAGCTTTCGCAGCCCCCGCGTTAGCTCAAGTTGCCCCCTCTACCGCGATAAAAACGGTGGTGTCCAGGCAGACGGTCCCCAACGCTGATATAGAAACAGTGCATGATAAAAATAAACCGGCGCAACAAGTGGGATCAGATAAAAAAGCTTCCCCCTCCTTAGCCAGTGATGAATTAGCCCCTTTAAGATATAGCGCGCACATTTACGCATCGGAAGATGACAAACGCAGCATCACGCTGAACGGTCAGCGTTATCAGGAAGGCGACAGCCCGGCCCCCAACCTTACGATTGAGCAAATACAACAGGACGTGACTATCTTTAACTTCAATGGCGAAGTATTCACACTTGACGCGCTCGAGGATTGGCCGGGCGGCAAGGTTGATAGAGAAAGCACCGCCGAAGGATCAGAATAAACCTTACCACCATCCCGTCACTTGGCGCAGGACATCAAGTTGGTCTTCACTAACTGCTGCTGTCTGCACGCAGTTCGGCGGTAAAAGGTGCTAACAGGCTGTTAAAGCTGCTGCACTTGGTTTGTTCCGGCGTGTTGTCTCTCATCAGGCTTTGATAAATTTCCTCACTACGCTGCGGCAAAGCCCCGTAGCTAGAGCTATTCCAGCCCCGTTGCTTGGCGACTTTGTAGGCAACCTTGTCAATGACCGCATCGCTGGGTAAATCACTACGATTGCACTTATATTTTAAATACTTGGTACCAGCAACCACCGACGCCAGCTGTTCTACCTGTTCATTAAGGGGGGTCGGACCCTTTTGCAGAGAAGAACGTGGTTGCTGACACCCCGCAGTGGCCAGCAAAAGCAACACGGGGACAAGACGAAAAACCAGAGTTAACTGCATGATAACTGTCTCTTATACACATCTAAAAAAGGGGGGGGGGGGGGGGGGGGGGGGGGGGGGGGGGGGGGGGGGGGGGGGGGG
>NZ_JAELTL010000122.1:0-3706 GCF_016428815.1 Serratia sp. ASV30
CCCCCCCCCCCCCCCCCCCCCCCCCCCCCCCCCCCCCCCCCCCCCCCCCCCCTTTTTAGATGTGTATAAGAGACAGCTGTAACACCCTCTGATGGCTTCAACACCACAAAGCCAATATTAGTTCCTCATCTTCATAGTAAAAACCTCTCAAAGTGCGTTACAGAGCGTTTTACAACGTAAGTAAGCTCTGACTCGGAAGAGTACAGCACGCTTAAACAACATTGTCGGGATAGACGGCATATCTACTTCCATTAATCCGATTCTTTCGTGATTAATAAGCCTCGCCATGCCGTCTGACCCGATGGCTATTTCAAAAACTAAATTAAGCATTATTTTCTTATAACAGGAAATGAATAATCATGCATAAACTCATCTTGCCGAATTTGAAGTTATATCTGGCCTTCGACAGCAAAGATCATTACGTGCTCGCGAAGGAAGTTAACTCCTCCCCCGATGCACAGTGGTTCTGTACCGCCTGCCATTGCCCTTTGAAACTTCGTAACGATGTCGTTAGCGAAGAAGCTTGGTTTGTGCACAACCCTGATGAAACGACCAAAGAGTTGCTGGCGGGATGCGGCTATCTCAACACCGAAATCAAAAGGCTGGTCTTTATGCGAAGACTGCGCTCAATTCTCAATAATTTGGATACACTTGGGACCATCAGGTTTTGGTACTGTGTCTGGTGCCGAGATCACTACAAAGGAGAAAAGCACTGTAAGACCTGTAACACGGGGATATACAGCATAAGCCGTGGTGACTGGACCTGGAATTACAACCAGAAGGAAGACACATCAGAAATCAGCAGCCATGGAACCATCAACATAAAACACCACCATCAGACAGCCTGTAAGCCTTTCTGACAGCGTTAACAGCATGGGTTAATACGTTTCCCTACCTGGGCATAAAAAACGCTTACAACCTGTTTTATCGATGATGGAGATGGCACTATTTCATTGTTTTCATTGGTGATTTGTTTGCAAAGGGAATTTAACACCGAAGACCTGCTATTAAAACTGAGTAGAACTGAATGTCCAGAAAGCCTCACCCTGCATCGCTGAATCTGCACGGTGAGTAAGGTCGAAGCACTGGCAGAAGGGGCACCAGATATACCCCACTGGTAAAGTCAGGAGTGGGGTTGTTCTATAAGAACCTTGCATCAATTGGCGAAAAAGTGGACCATGCCAATCAGAGATTGACAACAGGTTATGTGCAATTCCGACTCATTTTCAGCGAGTTGACATGAGCACTGACTAACTGCCATTTTCACAGTAAAATCAAAAAGTTACAAAAAACCCCGTGACCTCTACCCTACATCATTAATGCGTCTGCAGATGCCATAAGCGATGGCTTAGACAGCGAATGACCAAAGAAAGGATAAAAATGGAACTCATCGTTGTAAGCTCCGAAGGTCTAATGAAGTCCGAACATGATGCGGCACTTCTACTGCGTGACAGCCTCCCTGCTCACTGGGTTGGCTACGCTGGCTTTCTGATGACAGACATTCAAGGAAAAACGATGGAGATCGATATGTTGATCTTCGCGGAAGATCGTGTACTGCTTGTCGAACTAAAGAACTGGGCTGGTATCATTGAGATGGATGATCGCACTTGGTACCAAACCACTCCTAAAGGTAACATTATTAAGCATGCGTCGCCTATAGACATTAAGCGTGGTCATGCGATGCGCATAAAGTCGTTATTTCAAAGAGACTTAGCTAAGCGCTGGGGCAATACTTTCTTCGAAGTGCAGCCCATGGTAGTTCTATGTGGTGAAGCAAAAATACGCCGAACTACTCCAACAGACGCTCCAATGGTCGTTTATATCGAAGACTTCAAAAACATCGGTGACAAAGAAACCTACAAAGATATTATCCCGCAGGATAAAGCATCATACTACTTCGAAAAAAATCCACATCTTCGCCCGTGCGACCGCAATCAAATCAAGATATTTGACGACTGGCGACGTGGTGGTAAAGCCATCCAAAAACGCTACCGTTCCGAAGCAAGCTACATCATCCCTGAACTAAACGAGCCTGCGTTTAAAGGACCTAAAGGCGTTTATAATGAGCACATTGGTGAACACATTCGTGATGCTGAAGATAAGGCTTTAGTGCGGATCTGGAACTTCAATAACCTGCACAACGTAGATACGACTATGACTTTGCGGGCCTTTCTTGGCCTACGAGAAGAACGCGCAATCCGCTATATTCGTAAGACCGATCGCCAGTTGAGCGATGACTATCTGCTCAATTTTAAGCACGACCTAAATGAAGATTCTTTACCGGTAGACATGGCTGAAGTGTATGCCTTACCTCCAATGGTGGAACGTTTAGATGATTACCTAAACTCCTCCTCTCTAAACCCTGAAGATCGACTAGCGATTATCCGCTCTGTAATAACTCCATTAGCATCAATGCACGCAATAGGCGTATACCATCGTGACCTAAGCACTGCTCGCCTATGGTGGGATAAAACTCGTGGTGCTGTGCTGATTAGCGGTTTACTCAGCAGTAAATTTCCTGATATGGGCAATACATCTCTTGCTGACCTGCGCCAAGAGCTAAACAGTACACGAGTTGAAATGCCAGAAGACTCCTTCGGTACAACCGAGATACTTGGTCAGGCACTTGATGTATTCCAGCTTGGCGTTCTGACTTATGAGATTGCCTATGGTGCTAAGCTACCACGCCCAAAAGAAAGTTGGAAAGAATGGCCAGGTCCAGCACCAGAGAGTGACCCGTTTGAAGGCAGGTTGCATAGTTGGTTCCAAAAGGCGTTAGAACCAGAGGCTAATGATCGTTTTGAAAATGCTGGTCAAATGCTTGAAGCGTTAGCTCAATTGGTAAACTTGCAAAACATTGATACTAACGAAGATAAGCAGCGTGTGCTTGATGAACTTACATCATACGGCACACAAGTAATCCCAATGATGGTGTTTTTACAAGATCCGAATTTCCAGCCGGAGCAGGACATGGTACGCCAACGTCTTGCTTACCGCTCTAACACCGCAGAAGGTAAAGCGTGCACTGTACGTATATTCATGGCGGCTCGTCCAAATCCCGACAATCACGGGCAATCGCAACGCCTGTTGCACTTCCTTAATCGTTGTAAAACTGCAAGCAACAATGTATTGCCGATACCGAAGCTTGTTGATTTTGGACACGGCATGAACGGTACTCATGTTGTACAAGAGTACGTTGAGGGTATTAATCTTGAGACATGGATGGAGCAAAAAGGTAAAACCTACGAACAGCGCTACGAGGTCGCAGACGAGATTATTCGTGCCATCAACAAAATACATGACCTTGAACTTAACCATGGTGATCTCAAACCTGAAAACATCCTTGTGCAGGAAAATGATCGTAAGCTAAATATATTACTCCTAGACATGTTCGACATGGATTTCAGCGGTCTTTCTCCAAGCAATACTATGTACTCACCCAAGTCAGACGTGAGTGCGAGTGCACGTGACCGTTATGCTGTGTATCTACTCGTTGATGAAATCTTTGGTGGTTGCGCAGATAAAGGCTGTCTCTTATACACATCTGACGCTGCCGACGATGCCAACTAAAAAAGGGTTTGTGGGGGGGGGGGGGGGGGGGGGGGGGGGGGGGGGGGGGGGGGGGGGGGGGGGGGGGGGGGGGGGGGGGGGGGGGGGGGGGGGGGGGGGGGGGGGGGGGGGGGGGGGGGGGGGGGGGGGGGGGGGG
>NZ_JAELTL010000123.1:0-3708 GCF_016428815.1 Serratia sp. ASV30
CCCCCCCCCCCCCCCCCCCCCCCCCCCCCCCCCCCCCCCCCCCCCCCCCCCCCCCCCCCCCCCCCCCCCCCCCCCCCCCCCCCCCCCCCCCCCCCCCCCCCCCCCCCCCCCCCCCCCCCACACCCCCTTTTTTAGTTGGCATCGTCGGCAGCGTCAGATGTGTATAAGAGACAGCTGCAACATCGAAAACTTCGCCACGAACAACTCGAACCAACTTACCCTGCGGATTTACTTTCTGAAAATGCAAACCACGCAGCACACCTTTCGCTGAGCGCGAATGGTTATCTTGGACAAAATCAAGTTCGATGTCCAACATCTCTTGGTAGCGTTTTTTCTCAAATGTTTCGAGGAAGAATCCACGCGTATCTCCAAATACTTTCGGCTGGATAATCTTGACACCGTCTATTCTAGTATTTTTAACTTGCATGTTACTTTTCCCCAATCAAATGCGATAGATATTGGCCATAAAGTGTTTTACCGAGCAATTTGGCCTCTTCTGCCACTTGCTCACGAGAAAGCCAGCCTTTACGGAAAGCGATTTCCTCCAAACATGCTACTTTGAATCCTTGACGTTTCTCGATAGTATGAATAAACTGTGAAGCCTCAACCAAACTATCGTGGGTCCCGGTATCTAACCACGCAAAGCCACGGCCAAGTAACTCGACATTCAATTTTCCTGCATCAAGATACATCTGGTTGAGAGTGGTGATCTCCAATTCCCCACGGTGAGACGGTTTTACTTGCTTAGCCATCTCTACCACGTTGTTATCATAGAAATAAAGACCGGTTACAGCCCAATTTGATTTAGGCTGCGTAGGCTTTTCTTCCAATGACAGTGCACGGAAATTTTCATCAAATTCAACAACACCAAATCGCTCTGGATCCATTACCTGATAACCAAACACCGTTGCTCCTGTACCCTGTGCAACGACGTTCTCTAATTTTTTACCGAAGCTCTGGCCAAAATAAATGTTATCACCCAACACCAATGCACAGCGATCTCCGTTGATGAACTCTTCACCGATCAGGAAAGCTTGTGCCAGACCATCTGGGCTTGGCTGAATTTCGTAGCTAAGATTAATACCGAAACGGCTACCATCCCCAAGTAAGCGTTTGAAGGAAGGCATATCATCTGGAGTAGAGATGATCAGGATATCTCGGATCCCAGCCAACATCAGCACAGAGATCGGATAATAAACCATCGGTTTATCATAAATAGGTAATAACTGCTTAGATACACCACGTGTAATAGGATACAGACGCGTACCAGAACCACCCGCAAGTACAATCCCTTTCATTAGTCTTTCCTCAATAAAATTAACGGGTTAATCCCAAGCGTTCGCCAGCATAAGAACCATCTTTAACACGGCTCCACCACTCTTCATTTGCAAGATACCACTCTACGGTTTTCCGGATACCACTCTCAAAAGTCTCTTGTGGCTTCCAACCCAGTTCCTCGTCAATTTTGGATGCGTCAATTGCATAACGCATATCATGACCAGGGCGATCTGTAACGTAGGTAATCAAATCTTCATACACAGTGATACCTTCTGGTTTTGCTGGTACTAGCTCATCCAGCAGTCGGCAGATGGTTTGTACTACTTCAATGTTCTTACGCTCGTTGTGCCCACCGATGTTATAGGTTTCACCGACAACGCCTTTAGTTACTACGGTATAAAGCGCGCGAGCATGGTCTTCTACATACAACCAATCCCGTACCTGAGCCCCATTACCGTATACCGGTAGCGGTTTGCCATCCAGAGCATTCAGAATAACCAGTGGGATCAGCTTTTCAGGGAAATGGTAAGGGCCGTAGTTGTTTGAGCAGTTGGTGACAATTGTCGGCAGGCCGTAGGTACGCAACCAAGCCCTCACCAGATGATCGCTTGATGCTTTAGATGCCGAGTAAGGACTACTAGGCGCATAAGGTGTCGTTTCCGTAAACAAATCATCCGTGCCGTGCAGATCACCATAAACTTCATCAGTCGATATATGATGGAAGCGGAAGGCCTCTTTCGCGACAGGCACAAGATTGTTCCAGTATTGACGAGTTGCTTCCAACAATGTGTAGGTCCCAACGATGTTGGTTTCAATGAATGCAGCAGGCCCATCAATGGAACGGTCAACGTGGCTCTCCGCTGCTAAATGCATCACAGCATCAGGCTGAAATTCGCTGATGATACGATCCAATTCAATACGGTTACAAATATCGACATGCTCGAACTTAAAGCGCTCATCGGACGCAATCAGTTTAAGTGACTCAAGATTTCCCGCATAGGTCAAACTATCTACCACCATGATTTCATCCTGAGTATCGTTTATTATGTGACGGGCTACAGCTGACCCAATGAAACCAGCTCCACCTGTGACGATAATTTTCATAGTGCCCCTTATAATAAAAACAGAAAATAAAGATAATACAATTAGAAGATAAAATTAATTCACATTAAAAACCATATGCACCTAACTTATATTTTGACCTTGAAGCCTTTAAGATAGGAACGGTTAACAAACATGAGAAGGATTAGTACGCTAGCCCAATAGAATTTCAAATAAACAAAAAATTCACCACCATATACTGCTTCGACCGACGCCCCCATAACACATAAGAATGTAAAAAAATATAGTTCTATCCTAGGTATCTTCTTCCAACATAGTATCGAGAATTCAGTCCTGAAAATTAAAAAAAACCAGAATGTCATACATGTACTAACGGCAGCTCCCGCAGCCCCATAACAAGGCACGAGAATATAATTAAGCCCGAAATTAATACCCAATGCAAACAACGAAGCCAACATTGAATAATATGTTTTTTTGCTTATTCCAATCCCCACAACTGTTGTTTCTGATAATGTATAAAGCAAGGGATAACCAAGACATGCTAATAAAATAAATTTAACATTACCATAAACTTCAGGAATGAAAAAATCAACAACCCAAGATAAAAGTCCTGCAATACAAAATAAGGCAACAACGACGAATAACAAATATCTTGACGCTTTTGTCACCAGCCCCAAACTTTCTTTTTCATTGTTAGCAAGTTTGTAAACCATTGGAGCCCAAAGAGTTGAAAAAATACTCTGTATTATTGTCGCCGCACTTGCGAAACTGACCGCAACAGAAAATATTGCCAATTGTTCAAATGTGGATAGTGTTCGTAAAAACATTCTGTCCATAACCGTTACGCCCCAGAAAGCCAAACTTCCTAATATCAATGGAAATCCGAAACGAATCATTTCCTTAGATTTAAAATAATTCACACGAGAAGTAATGGCTAATAGGCAATCTTTTTTTGTTATAAATAGCATTATAATTAAAGTTAGAAAGAAACCAAAGAAGTTTGCCCACAACAATTGTTCAAAATTAAAGTATTCCCAGAAATAATAAATACACAGCAAGCTTATTAATATAACTATTTTAGGAACCAATTGGCTCAATGAGAACCCGACCCCTCTCCCTTCCATTCTTACTACTAAAGATAAAAATCTCAATATAAAGTTAAAGAGAAGAATAAAAATAACTAACAGACCAACAGAAACACTTTCTCTTTCAAACAAAAGTAAAGATACATATTCTGGATTCCAAGCAAACACAAAGATTGTCAATAGTAATAATATAAATCCCGGGGCTATTGATATTTTAAGCAACTCTCCTTTGCATTTACTTTCATGGTACTGTCTCTTATACACATCTCCGAGCCCACGAGAC
>NZ_JAELTL010000124.1:0-3194 GCF_016428815.1 Serratia sp. ASV30
CCCCCCCCCCCCCCCCCCCCCCCCCCCCCCCCCCCCCCCCCCCCCCCCCCCCCCCCCCCCCCCCCCCCCCCCCCCCCTTTTTTACCTCCTGTCTCGTGGGTTCGGAGATGTGTATAAGAGACAGAATTATAAGATCAAATTGACCTGCAGTAGCTGACCAGAAAAAGTTTCTGACGATACGAAACCAAATTCCATTCCACTGTTTTTTATGAAGATTAAGCACTTGGTCATATGTATAGCGTAAAGGATTTTCCCACTGTTCAAGCTTTAGTGGTTCGATCAATTTGTAAGCCAAGATTTTTTTCTTCGCCTCAGTAAATTCAAGTCCTTGTTCTACATCTTGCCCCATGCGCTCGAATACGTTGTCGAGCAGTTCACGATTTAAAGCAAGTTCCGCAGGTAAACGGATATCTAGTTTTGCTACCTGGCTTCCAATCTTATATTCAACAACTGACATTGCGTCATCTGGCGAAGCCGCTGGGGAGTAAATAGCGTCGGCCATGAGTATAGGTACTTCAATTTCAAAGCCTGGGCACTGCGCGAGAAGATCCGCAATTTCGATTAAGAAGTTTACGCGTGCGGTTTGAACGGCCAGTGGGTTAAGATCAAAGCCCCAAACGCTTTCGCAAAGGCAGCTCAGGGTTTTCCGGACATCCCAGTTTGCGTTGTTTGCCAGTTCGCGCTTTTTTCGTATTACAGACAGTAAGAAAGCCCCTGAGCCGCAGGTTGGATCTAGTACACGTTGCTGCAAAATGTCATGGTCGGCAACCCTTGTAAGGGTGAAATCTACTAGCCAGTCCGGCGTGTAAAACTCACCAAGGCTCTGACGTAATTTCCCAGGGACAAGCCCTTGATATAAGTCGCGCAATATATCCCGGGTTCGTTCCAATCGGTCTAATCGATAGAGTGACAACATAGAAAGTAAACGACGTAGAGCTGGTAACAAACCTGCAATTATGTTGTCTCTGCCCAAATCGAGATACCAACTAAAGATTGCTTCTTCGACAAACCCGTTAATGCCAGCCTCTTTGAACAACGATGAACGTTCAATAGCTTGATCCAAAAAATCGAGCATTTGAACATCATTTTTCAATGCAGCCATGCTTTGCGCTGGTTGTTCAGTTGAAGTTAAACCATGAGCAGCGATGATTTCCGCAGCAAGTAGCTTGATCAACATCGAGTTATATGTGTGGATGATGAATAAACGTGCTGAGATTGAATCTCTGGAAGGACCTTTCCAGTCAAACGCAAGCTCTTTGTTGATCGCATCAGATTGAAGCACAGACATATCAGCAACTTGGCCGTACATTGTTCTCCATTCTTCGAAGAGCATTTTTATCTTATTGTTACCTGTTGCGTTTAAATAATGATTTAAGCCATCAGACAGGTGTTGCATAAAAGCTCTTGCATTCGGAGAACCATGTCCAAAGTCAGCAAGTAAATTCTCAATTGTCAATCCCTTGCGCGTATCTGAACGAAATGCATCCAGTACCATTTCAACAGACTCAGGAGAGAATGGCATGAGGTGTTGGGTTTTGATGGCGCCATGGATAACTTGAGCGAAACAAATATGTTCGCCATCAATTGCGATTCCAATGAAATCAGACTCAGATATGCCTGTTTTAGCTGATTTTTTCTGAATATAGGGCAACAAACGTTCTTGCATGGCATTTTTAAACGAAGGACTATCTTTTTTGCCGTTGAAGAAGCCAGGGGATTTGTACTCAATGATGACGTGATTCAAGCTGGCGTCGTTACGGTCTCTTTCCGCATTAAGATGTAGTCCGGTCGCATCTTCAATGGCTTTATTCCAGATATAGCGAACCTCCTCTTCACCCTGCCATGGCCTCAGACGTTTTTCTTGGATAACTTCATAAGCGGAATAACTCATAACTGTATGACCTGTAACGTGAATTATGCAACCGAGTATTATAAATGCCAGTAGATTTCAGTTCAATAGAAATCTACTGGCATTTGTATATCAATGGATTAATGTTCTCTCTCTCTGATGCATGGCTGAGAGACTGATCTGACCCATGAACAATGGACTTAGCCTAAGTGAGGTACTTGTTTTCAAATTCTTCCGGAATGAGACCGCCACAGGCACTGAGACGACACCACCGATTATAATCGCATTTATATAGCTAAACACCGCTGCTCGTATCATTTCTCGGCTGATAAAACGCTCTCTGTGTATACATTCCACCTTCAGTGAGTGGAGGAAGTTCTCCGCACAGGCATCCTGCCGAGCTCATAATGCCATGCAGATTATGTTGCTTCAGCAGTGCCTGATAATCTACCGAGTAGTACTGCCTGCCACGATCAGTGCACACAATGGCATTCTTTGGGTTTTTCGCCGCTAGAATGCCATTTGTAACGCATCACAGGCAAACTTTGCTGTCATACGAGGTAACATTGACCAGCCGACAAAGGATCGCGATCACAATTCAATCACTACCGCCACTTCTGGTACGTCCGGTCATAAGATCACCTTTTGTATGCTGAGGTGATGATGTTACCTCTTATATGGTATCCCAATTCACTATGCCACTATTATTACACGGTTAAATACAAATTATACGATTACTTTATTAACTCAGTTCTTGAGGCCAAATTTGTTCACAAATGGCGCGATAGAGCTGCTGTCGAGTATCCACATCCTGCTTTTTAAACGATACATGTGATCTGAAAGGCAATCCTGCATCTTGTATTAAACGGGTAAAATTAGGATTATTACTATATGCCAGTAGACACAGCGACTTCACCAAGAGATTTTCTTTAATGTAGTGAGGTTGCTTATCCTCATATGATAAGTCACCATAAGATTGATTTGTTCCATGTGGTAACAGCACCAGATCGCCGATGCGGTTGCGGTAATGATAAAATTCATGCTCCTGCTCAAACTCATCCCTATGGTTTGTAAATTTATCAGCCCAAATATGCTCTACTTCAAAAGGCTTGCCTTTTTCGGGCTGATAATAGGTGACGAAGTTGGTACTCATACCGGCCTGATGCTCAACCCAAGCTGTCATACGCGAGAGCAAGAACCTGTCTCTTATACACATCTGACGCTGCCGACGATGCCAACTAAAGGGGGGGGGGGGGGGGGGGGGGGGGGGGGGGGGGGGGGGGGGGGGGGGGGGGGGGGGGGGGGGGGGGGGGGGGGGGGGGGGGGGGGGGGGGGGGGGGGGGGG
>NZ_JAELTL010000125.1:0-2757 GCF_016428815.1 Serratia sp. ASV30
GGATAGACTCAACGCTTGGCGAGTTGTGGAAGGCCCGTAGGCTGCGCGGATGGCTATCCGGTAAAATCCCACGCCCATGGGTGCTGGAGATCACTACCACACCGGCATCCGCCAACTGTTTCACCGCCTCACGACAGGCCAGCGCACCACCACCAACCCACAGTAATGGACGTTTGGCACGCTTCACCTGCTGGTAAAGACGTTCAACCGCAGCTTCATCCGCAGCAGGCAGCGCTGGAGGCTGTACCACCTTCCCTACCAGGCTGGCGGGAACCAGGCTGTTCTGAATATCGATCGGGATCTCTACCGCCACCGGGCCACAAGGCACGGTCTGAGCATCCAGAATGGCGCGCTGGATCACCGCAACCGCCTGCTCTGGCGAGTTCACCCGGTAGGCCTGTTTCGAACAGGCGCGCAGGAAGCCCAGTTGATCCTTGGTTTCGTGGATAAACCCGGCATCGGCGTCCAGATAGGCTTTCTCTACCTGACCGGTGATATGCAACAGCGGCGTATTGGCATTCAGCGCTTCAATCATCGCACCGACGGCGTTACCGGCTCCGGCACCGGTACTGGTCAACGCCACCCCCAAGCCAGAAAAGCGCCCGTGGGCATCAGCCATGGTTACAGCACCTGCCTCACCGCGCGCCGGAACAAAACGGATCGCGCCACGCTGCCCAACGGCATCGGCAATCGGCAGATTGTGGATCGAGATGATGCCGTACATTGCCGCCACCTCGTACTGTTCCAACGTTCGGGCTATCGCCTCACCAACCGTAATTTTTTCGCTCATCATCTGCCTTCTTATTGTCTTTGATCGTAGGGTACGTCAGTCGCTCCAGCGGTTAGGCTGATTGCTGAGGGAGAGATACAAACTCTTTTGCTGCATATAGGCCTGGATGCCATGCAGGCCCTTTTCGCGCCCCAGGCCGCTTTGTTTAAAACCGCCAAACGGTGTGGAAATCGAGAATGTCTTGTAGGTATTGATCCAGACGGTGCCGGTTTCCAGCTGTTCCGCCAGCGCCATCGTACGGGCAAAATCACGGCTCCAGATCCCGGCCGCCAAGCCATAGATCGAGTCGTTGGCCTGTTCGATCAGTTGCTGTTCATCATCAAACGGCAACACTACCAGCACCGGGCCAAAGATCTCTTCCTGGCAGGTGCGAGCACTGTTGCTCAGCCCTTCAATAATGGTCGGCAGGTAGTAGCAGCCCTGAGCCAACTGCGGATCGGCAGGAGCTTCACCGCCAATGAGCACCCGGCCCCCCTCCTGCTGAGCCAAGGCCACGTAGTCCGCCACGCTCTGGCGATGCTTGTGGCTGATCAGCGGGCCAAGGTGGACACCGGCTTGCAGCGGGTTACCAATACGCAGCCCGGCGGTCAGCTCGCATAAACGGGCCAACAGCGGCTGATACAGCGAACGGTGCACAAACAACCGTGATCCGGCGATACATGCCTGCCCGGCCGAGCTGAAAATGCCGTAGCAGATGCCACGTGCCGCCTGTTCCAGATCCGCATCTTCCAGCACGATAGTGGGCGACTTGCCTCCCAACTCTAGCGATGTAGGGATCAGTTTTTCTGCGGCAATATGTGCCAAATGACGGCCAGTGGAAGTCCCGCCGGTGAAGGAGATCTTTTTCACCAACGGATGGCGAGCCAAGGCTTCACCAATCACCGACCCCTTGCCCGGCAATACGCTGAGTAATCCGGCAGGCAAGCCAGCCTGTTCAAACAGTTCGGCCAGCTTCAGCGCCATTAACGGCGTGGCTTCTGCCGGTTTCAGTACCACCGCATTCCCTGCCGCCAGCGCCGGAGCCACCTTCTGCATTTCACTGGCAATCGGTGAGTTCCACGGTGTGATCGCCGCTATCACGCCCAGCGGCTGATACTGGCTCAGCGTCATCGCATCACGGTTACGCTGGGTAGGAAGCTCCCCCTCCAACACCTCGCAGGCGGCAGCAAAATAGCGAGCCGTAGCCGCCGCACTCATGACCAGACCACGGGTCTCAGCCAGTGGTTTGCCATTGTCACGGGTTTGCAACTGCGCCAGGCCTTCCACTTGTTCAGTAATCAAATCGCTAACGCGATGCAGGATCGCCGCACGTTGATGCGGTACCAATCCACGCCAGCTCGGCTCGCGCCAGGCTTTTTCTGCCGCCGCAACCGCCTCATTCACATCCTCGACGTTCGCCGCTCGCAGGCGAGCATTCACGCTGCCATCAGCCGGGAAAACCGAACTCATCTCTTCGCCGCGCCCTTCGCACCAGCGGCCGGCAAGAAAAATCTTTAACGTTTCCATGCTTTGCTCCTGCCATTCAGGCAATAAAACCGCCGTCCACCAAACTGCGGCAGGCTTGTACCGCACTCAGCGCCGCCAGCGTTGATGTTTTCGGGTTGCTGGCCAGCGGGTTGCCGCACAGCTCAATCTGGAACTCGCCAAACTGGCCACACACCTGTAGGCGGTGAGTATTACGTTGAGTATGCGGATCTACCTGCAAGCGTACCCGCGTGGCATCCATCCCCAAGCCATGGAGCGCAATGGTGGCCGCTACGTTGGCGTTGGCTGGGAACATGCTTGCGGCTTCCCGCGCCGACCCCTCAAAGAACACCTGGGCTTCGCTGACCGCATCCAGATTAATCATTTTTTCCGCCGGGCTGCCGCGCCAACTGGCCGGGCTTTTGCTGGACTGATAGGTCACGCTGTCCAACCCGCCTTCCCGCGCCGAAGCCAGGCCATCCATACCCGCCACCGCACCAGAC
>NZ_JAELTL010000126.1:0-2502 GCF_016428815.1 Serratia sp. ASV30
AGTTGGCATCGTCGGCAGCGTCAGATGTGTATAAGAGACAGACATAACAATTCACAAAATGTTATGAAATGGTTTTTTTTTCAGAGATTTCACTGATATGAATCAAAGCCAGTATTAAATCCTCTGATTGGGGTAATTGTTTTTTACCGCGCTAAGTCATTAAAACTAAATGGAATTTTATTTTAACTTAAATAGTTGAAAATATTATCTGTCAATTTCAGCTTGAAGATAAAAAGCAGAAAATATGAATAAGGCTAGGTAGCTATATGTATTATCATCAGAAATTCTCAATACATCGACGTTTCCGTAGCCGTAACCGCTGTGTGTTGCCTCTTGGGATGCTGTTATTTTGGCTGATATTAATTATGCCTCTTTACTTGCCCAATATGGGGGGTAGTGGACTGAAACCACCTCAAAATATTATAACCTGGGGGGTGGTTGCCGCGATAATCACAATCATTTGGTTAGCTATGCCTGCACGGAAAGTCATACGATTCACTGTAACGTCCCGCTGGTTGTTATTGGGCGTATTAATTTTGGCTATCCCGCTGCTGTATACCGCATCACAGTGGCGTGAAGAGGCATTTTCTCGTTGGCTTGGGTTGGCGGCTGGCATGATTTTTTATCTATCATGGCTACAATATGGTCTGCCACACCGTTGGCATTCGTGGCTGTTGTATGGCGTTTTGGCGGCAGTCACCTTTCAAGCATTCGTCAGCCTGATGCAGTTTTTCGCATCAGATTACATTCCCCGCTGGCTCTCTTACCCTATAGTGCACAACCGTCCTTATGGCGTATTTCAACAGGTAAACGTGTTAGCCAGTTTTATCGCCACCGGGCTCTCGCTGGCATTACTGTTATTCTTGTTACCCAGATTTGCGTGGGCTTGCAAAACATCGGAGCGATTCAGAAAATACTTCTTAGGGTTATTGTTGTTCCTGTTTTCTACTCTATTAGTATGGTTACAGTCGCGGATTGGCTGGCTGGGAGGAGGAGTTGCGAGTGTCTTGCTGTTGCTACTAGGATACAGAACGGACAAGAAGCAAGCCGCGATTGCATCAGGTTTAATTGTAGTTGCTGCGGCTTTGGCGGTGATTTTCCAACTCGGGGGCGGTGTTGAAAACATTGAGCATACGGCATCGACTCATGCCCGCCTGATAATGCTACGCGATACTCTAAAGATGATAACCGAAAAACCCTGGTTAGGCTGGGGTTATGGGGGGTTCGAATATAGTTTTCAACTCTATCGGTTGGCTAGGGGATTCTCAACGTCGGGCCTTGGGGTTGTTCGGCATCCTCATAATGAGGTGCTGCTCTGGTGGGTAGAAGGGGGCATCGTCGCTGCCGCCGGGTTGTTAACGCTAATTTGGGCGGGTATAAGCCTTGCCTTGCGAGCATGGAAGCAAAGTCTCCAAGCTCAAGGGTTAAATCAACAGACTGCTGGCCTCAACATCGCGCTGATATGCGTACTGATTCCTATATTACTGCATACCCAAACGGAATATCCTTTTGCGCTTTCAGCCGCACATTGGACGATATTTTTGCTGTTATTGGCCCAGTTGGATCGTCGTGTTAGTTCGGTTGCCGAGCGGCGTTCATTGTCACCAGAAATAAGTGCATTTCTTGGTGGTGCGATCCCGGCGATATCTCTGGGGATCTTAGTGCTAGTAGGCGGTGCCCTCTATGCCAACCTGACGTTAACTTTTGCCGAACGTAATCACTTGGTCGATATCGAACCAGCACGCCAAGCCATAAAATTTGATCCCTGGGTTAATACTGAACGTTGGTATTACGATAAATATATGCATTCCTTGCTGGTCTTTAACCGAACTCAAGATCCACTTCTGCTAGAAGAATATAGCTATTGGGCACAAGACTATCTTTCTCGCCGTATTGATAAAAATGTTTATGCCACTTGGTTAAGTATCATGCAATACCAACAGGATACCGAATCACACAATCGTATACGTCAAGAGGCGCATGGTTTATTTCCTGAAGACCCACGATTTTTGACAAAACTCATTCTTAAACCACAGGCGGATATGCTATGACTCGTAAACTAAAAGTCCTTATCATTGATATAAATCAAGTATTTGTTGCTGGTATTAAACTGATATTGCAATCGCATTTTCATGCTAAAGATATTAAATTGATCTTTACAAGTGATAAAGCAGAATATTCTATCGCTGATATCATACTTTGGGCAACAGGTTATCCTGCAACGATTGCCCCGATATGTGTGTTAGATAGACGCTTTCACGATAAGCTAATCATTATTGGCTCCACCAGTAAAAATCATACCGTAGATCATGGAACTGAAAAAATTTATTACCGACATCAATGCGGCAGCAGGTTAATTGAATTGACTGAGAACGTATTAAAAAAAACATCGATAAACCCTGATGCATCGTTATCTCTAAAATACGATCCATTCTCAATAATTACATCGAGACAAAAAGAAGTCCTGAGTTACGTGTCTATCGGAATGAATCCAAATGAGAT
>NZ_JAELTL010000127.1:0-2471 GCF_016428815.1 Serratia sp. ASV30
CTCATCCCGCGACCCCCGATATCTACACCCAGTTGGCATCGTCGGCAGCGTCAGATGTGTATAAGAGACAGGTCATGTTCTGCGCCAGAAAGGGCGCTTTGAACTGGCAATCAGTCAACAAGTTTTAGATTACGGTAGTCTGTTTATTTCTGGTTCTATCCTATCCTATTGGGATAGGTCAGGCTCATCGAGCAATTATCAGGCAGGATATTCATTTTTAGTTAAGAATATTAATGTTGGCACTTCTATTTCGCGAGTAAGCAATAATTCAGGCGAAAGCGAAAATCAATATATGCTGACATTAAGTATCCCCTTTGGGGGTGAACGTTATGGATATCATAGTGTTACCACCAGCCTTAACACTAATAGCGAAGGCTTGTCGCAAACCACGCTGGGTCTTAATGGCTCACTGGGGCAGGATAACTCTCTGTCTTATGGAATGTCAGGCAGTACTGATTCCCACAATCAGAGCTCTGTGTCTGGCAATATGGCTAAAAATCACTCCATGGGTCAGGCATCAGTGTCAGCCAGCCAGGGAAAAAATTTCCGGCAATATGCCTTGGGGATGTCCGGCTCTGCGGTTGTTCATTCAGGTGGGCTGACTTTGGGGCAATATGCTGCAGATGCCATGGCGTTGGTAGAGGCAAAAGATGCCGCAGGTGCCAGAGTGGAAAATATTTCAGGCGTCACTATTGACCGTTTCGGTTATGCGATTGTGCCTTATCTCAGTGCTTATCGCAATAACACTATTAATATCGATCCACAAGGCATGCCTGAAAATACAGAGCTTTTAAGCAGTGGTAGCAAAGTTGTGCCCTACAGTGGCGCAATCGTCAAAGTTAAATTCGATACCCGTTCAGGAAATAAGGCGTTCATCGAAAGTACGACACCTGATGGTGAACCTTTACCTATGGGAGCAATGGTTGTGGATGAGAAGGGAAATAATGTCGGTATGGTTGGTCAGGGTGGCGTACTGTATGCCAGTGGCTTGAATGATGATGGCCTGCTGCTTGTCTCTTGGCGCTCCGATTTAACCGGCCAGTGCCGTATTCGCTATCATTTTGCCAAAGAGAAAGCGACTGACAAAAACCATGGGATGCGCCAATTATCCCTGCCATGTACCCCCATGAAATAAGTGGCCAGAGAACAAAGATGAAACTATTTTTATTAAAAATCATACGTAATGAACGGGCAGTGAGAGTATTGCTTATCACCTTATTGTCTGGCTTGTTACCCCAGCAGGCCCTGGCCGTAAGAGCCTGTGTCTATACCCCTGGCATTCCAGTACTGAGCCCCTACGTAGAGGTGCCCTCGGCAAACGGTATAGTCGCCGTGAATGATGGTAAATACCCCGCCCCGATGAATAGCACTTATGCCACGCCATCATCGAACAGCGGCAGTGCTGCATGGAGCTTGACCTGTACAGCACCCGTGCAGGTCACTCCGGTGTTACAAACACACTTGATTCCAGATACCCGGTTTACCAATAAGGGTTATCCGAATATGCAGCAGACCACCGCCTATGGTAGTGGCAACTATTACTATTCTGCAGAAATGTGGTACAACAGCCCGGCCGGGGATAAGGTCTGGTTTACCGGTGCCGCAGGTACTAATACTCTGGGTGCACCTTTTATCCTGGCTGCCAACGCAACACCTACCAACCCGGTGGTGATCCGTATGCAGGATTTTGGGATCCAGAATGTGGGTTTTCAGGGGTATCAAACGGCTAACGCCGTAGCCGGTTCGTTTACTTGGGGAACAGGTGGTCTCCTGCACTATATGCGATTTCGGATGGTTAATTATACCAGTTCGGATAAAACCGCTTATGATGACTTTTATTTTAACTTATATGTTGACCATGTGAATTTTTCGGTCCGTACCTGCGGCATTGTTTCCAGCGATCTGTTTAAAACAGTAAATATGGGTAACCGGATTTCCTCTGAATTTTCCAGTCAGAATGTGGGGGCGACCACGACACCGGTATCATTCCAAATTGGCCTGCGTTGCTTGCCGAAAACCGCAGTCACTTATCGAGTTAATGCCGGTCAGGCTGATACCATCAATGATCCTAGTAATACGCTTGGCTTGATTGCATTCAGTGGCAGTAATGTGGCAAAAGGGTTTGCACTTCAGCTTAAATCATTACCTTTTGGGCCGTCTGGTGGGCAATACCAACCCGTTAAATTTGGTGTAGCAAACACCTCGTCTGCACTTGCCGTAGGTGATGCTGTGGGTAGTGTGACCTCAGATGTTATTCGGTTCACGGCTAACTATTACAGGACAGCAAATGCGCAGAGTTCCAGCAGTGGAACTGCAAATGCAACGGCAACTATTGATATCAACTATCAATAATGAGCTTTCTGTAATCAGCTGTTCCTGTCTCTTATACACATCTGACGCTGCCGACGATGCCAACTAAAAAGGGGGGGGGGGGGGGGGGGGGGGGGGGGGGGGGGGGGGGGGGGGGGGGG
>NZ_JAELTL010000128.1:0-2487 GCF_016428815.1 Serratia sp. ASV30
ATGGCGAGAGCTGGAGCTACCAATCGTCACCCCGATACCACCGGTGCCCATCAGTCCGCTCTTTTTCTTCTCATCCAACCGGTAGCTGGACTGTTCTTCCGTCGCCGCCACGATCTCGACGTTGTTATCTGCTTGCAGGTTAACTTTACCGTCACCCACAACCGAAGATCCCTTCACCGTCAGATCGTAACCCGCAAACAGCGACACATTGTCGCCACTCAGCAACGTGCCTTTTTCCTGCGTGACGTAATCTTCCCGCACCGTGTGGGTGGTGGTCTTCGACAGGAACCCTTTCTTGGTCTTGGTTTCTTCGAAGAAGGAGTAGCCGCTTTCGGTGGCGCTGTTGAGGGCGCTTATCAAACACTACATATGGCTATCGTTATCAGGGTTCAGAAGTTAACAGAGGTCGATCGAATAGATGGAAGTGGTTGTTAGAACCATAAGGTGAGGAAGATAAAAGACAAGCTACCGCCCTGCCTTGGCATCCTTGCCTGCTCATTAGTCATAGTACCAACAAGATCCCTTGCTGCCATTAGCTGTTTAATTCAATTGCCTTTACTACCGGCCAGCAGATCGAAGTGATCACCAAGCCGGGTCAGTTGATCATCCGCGTCGTTATGCAGTAACAGGGAGGTTCATCATGGCCAAGACCAACGCACAACGCCAGGCAGAGTACCGCGCACGCCGTCGCGGCGATGGGGTGAGCACACGTCTGAACATCGAAGTGAGCCTGATAGCCCATTTTGCGCTTGAACGACTGGCGCACCATCACGGCCTGACCCAGCGCCAGATGCTGGAACAGCTGATCACCGGTCCCCATGAGGTCCTGTGCAAGAGCCTCGAGGGCGACGACTTCCGGCGCTATATCGATATGGGGGCAGCATGAACATCACCTTCACACCCCAACCGATCCCGGAGTTGACGATCGGCGGCGGCATGCTGGCCGGGCTGGGTTTTACCCCCGGCACACCGTTACAGCTCACACTCCGGCCCGATGGCCTGTGGAGCACCCCCGTCACCGATGAAGCCACCTGGAACGCATTGTGCGAAGCCAGCCAACAGCGGCAAGATTTGGGAGCGGATTGGGTGCGGGATAGCGGCCAACTGATCATCGGTGGCGACTGGCTTACCGAGTCTGGCATTACCGAGGCGGAACAACTGGAGATCACCGCCGCACCCGGTGTTATTCGGTTGCAGCGGCGGGAAGATGGGGGATTTTAGGGCATAAAAGCAACAACCCCGGCCAAGGCCGGGATTCTCGTTACTTCAAGGTATAATCAAATTTCTCATCCCAGTTAAATCGAATGTCTTGTTCTTTTGTTTGCTCGAAGATTTGAACAATTTGATCAAAGCATTCACCAAGATATTTTTTTGATTGCTCGGAGTTTAGCCAAATTATTGTTACTGGCCTTTCTACGTCACTACTTAGGCGATCTCTGAGGGCATCAAGATTGCCCCCATAGTAGGGACCAAAATCTAATAAAGCAGACATAACCTTATGGAAGTCATACTCATTTTTTATGTTTGTCCCATCTAAAATTATTTCACTCATACTCACTTCCACTTACCTATTGAAGTCGCAGTCCCATAGTGGTCAGTCGTTATATAAAGCAAACCATCATTTGAATATAACAATCTTGTGCCTGGTTGGTTGCTTCTCGACATAGTGTTATTTAACCCTATATCAGCTTCTCGCCACACTCTACCCTGAGCTGAGGGCAATATGTTAGTCGAGTTTTCAAAGATATCCCCGCCTAACTGACCGCCAGGAGTTGTATTGTTTAATGCCTTGCCAGGTTTCCAACCATTAGCCGCTGCCTGCGTTTTATTTACATAATTCTGAGGCAATTGCCCAGTGTTGCGTAAGCTCTCCACAACGTCATTTGCCGCTTCAGTGGTTTTCAGATCTAATTTTAGACCCGCATAGCTAGCAGAGTTGTGAGCAGCATTATTGGTGTTTTTTGCAATACTCGCGGCAACAGCTTCAGCTTTCGCCGCCGTCGCCTCTGCAGCCGTTTTACCAACCCCAATAGCTCCCGCTGCACCTACACCGCCAGGTGTAACTCCTTCTGCTACTTGCAACCCTGCGTTATTCAAACAGATTGCCGGGGCCGCTTTACAGCCTTCCAGTGCTGCTTTGGCTGCCGCCACTATTTCCGGTGTTGCTCCTATTATCAGTGCACCACCGGCCACTCCAGCAACGCCTGCTGACACCACCAGATTTCCTTCAGCAACGCCTTTCGCAATACCGGTCTTACAGGCAGTATCACAGCCTGGGGTGTTACCCAGCCAGAATCCAAGATCTGAACCCGCACCCAGCGCATTATTCTCCACCGCATTCTTACCGGCCTGAGCACCCGCCACAGCGTTAGCGGTGCTATCACCCGTCACACCGCCAGCTAAACCTGCTGCCAGCGTCGATAGCGCACTGAGACTCTGCTTCTGCTCCTCACTCAGTTTAGCAATTTTTTCCGGCGTGTCTGCACC
>NZ_JAELTL010000129.1:0-2290 GCF_016428815.1 Serratia sp. ASV30
AGTTGGCATCGTCGGCAGCGTCAGATGTGTATAAGAGACAGACCATGGAGCTATTTTTTTGGAGGGGGTCAACGCATTTGATGCGAGTTCCTTTTCTAGAGCTTGGTACAAGACAGGAGCAGAATCCATAACAAAGGCAAATTGGTTTTCTGAAACTATTTCACCATGAACGGCGTAGTTACAAATGGCTAAAACCTCCAAAATCCCTTGAATGATATTCGGAGAAATATTTTCATTTTTCTGAAGATCACGTATAACCTTATGCATTGGATAGCGACGCGGATCAATACCGTTAAGACGTGAATATTCATTGATTAGTCTCTCAAAAGAGAGACGAACTTTAAATAGATCAATATTCTCTTGTTGAATACCTTGAGTAAAAAATAATCCAGTCTGGTCTGTCTTGACGATACCAAACTCTTTCAGCGTTTCTGCTATATGTTGCTTTATATCTGGAATATCAGCATCGCTCGCTGGGATTGGTGCGCCGCTGTTTATGTGGACATTGCTTGTATTAGAAGAGGAGACGTCAATTGATGATTGAAGCTCAACCTTCATGAGCGCCAATTGATGTGAGATGTCCTTCTTAAGTTGCTCGATATCTTGTTTCAGCTCGAGGCCAAACAGCTTGACTTCTTTAAAAATTGGAGCAAGACAAACAGAAATCCAGACTAAAAACACAACCACATCAAAATACGTAGGGCTCCCACCAAGAAGTTGGTCTTGCCGCAGATAAAGATAGGAGCCTAAAACGATTACAAGGATGCTCCACCAGACGAGTTTGAAGTTATTGGTGTTAAACATAAGTTAACTATCCCTTAAAGATACCTAATTCCCAATACACCGAGTAATTGGCGTGTGACGCACTGAGAAAACTAGTCCATGATCATTGTATTACACCTTGTTTTACCATATTATTCTCTTCTTGCAAAGCCGGTTTTTCTCCTGGATTGAGTAAGGTTTTCTCTCTTCAAAACCACTAGTAAGATGCTGATTTGAGATATTTGTTGAATCAACTCTACGGAAGAACACTCAAACTACTTTGCAGCTAGCATTCCTGGGTAATACTTAGCGACAATATCATTCACACTGACAATCAATTTGTTTTTTTGAATACGACATGTGCTGGTCCTTTCATAAAGAATTTGGGTGGTGCCTCTGATTGCAGGCATTTGATATACTATACAACCTTTGGGGGTTGCCTGTGACTCCGTTAACGTCCATTGTCTGCACTGTGATTCTGTGTTGGTTTACCGTCATGGTCAGAACCCTAAAGGCCATAGTCGTTTCCGTTGTCGTGAGTGCCGCTCCGTATTTCAATTGACCTACACTTATCAGGCCAGAAAGCCCGGCATTAAAGCGAAAATTGTTGATATTGCCTTCTCCGGGATACAGTAAGAACGCTAAAATTCGGTACCAACACTGGTTCTGGTATGCATACAACACCAAAACAGGCTGTGTACTAGCCTAGACCTTTGGGCCCCGCACGGATAAACTTGCCGCGAGTTGCTGGCATTACTGACCCCGTTCAATATCAGCATGATAACCAGTAATGACTGGGGCAGTGATCGCCGGGAAGTCCCGAAGGATAAACATCTGACGGGAAAAATATTTACTCAACGTATTGAACGTAACAACTTGACGTTATGAATCCGTATAAAGCGACTGGTCCGAAAAACAATCTGCTTATCACGGTCGATTGAACTGTATGAAAAGGTCATCGAGAAGTCCATGTTCTACTAATTTGAGGCATCACCTTTTGGCTTTTGCGAAAAATGATAAAACACAAACAAGCAATACTACCTTACTCTCAAACTAAAGTTCACCTACAACGTCCCCCCGCTAAAATGATGTGCTAATGGCATCACAAAAAATGGATTTAATGGATCAAAATGTACTAACTGAGCCATTGTGAATGCCATAATTTTATGAGAATTATGATGGCACGATGTAGATATACAATAAAAATAATTAGCAACATTTTAAAGTTTTTTTCATTCCAACCTTTCCGTAAATTTCGGCCAGTAATGGAGTGACTGTAAATATTTTTTCGCGCCAAATAAGACCACGGACTTCTGGTATTACGAGGGAGTAGCGCCCAATATAAAATCTGGCGATAACATTGAGACTGTCTCTTATACACATCTGACGCTGCCGACGATGCCAACTAAAGGGGGGGGGGGGGGGGGGGGGGGGGGGGGGGGGGGGGGGGGGGGGGGGGGGGGGGGGGGGGGGGGGGGGGGGGGGGGGGGGGGGGGGGGGGGGGGGGGGGGGGGGGGGGGGGGGGGGG